>DASTGE010000452.1:0-6837 GCA_035719405.1 Burkholderiaceae bacterium | reverse complement strand
GGTCAGCGCCGCAGCGCGCACCTCGCGGGGTGCATCCCCGCCCGCAATCGCCTCGGCTGACAGTGCTTCGACGATCAGTCGGCGACCTTGCATCAGGAAAGCGAAGCGCTGCAGGTAGGCTGCCTCGAAGCCGGCACGAATGCCTTCGACGCTGCCGTCACCGAAGGGGACGACGAGCGCGGAGTCGGTGCCTTCATAGCGAAGATGGACACGGCCCGCAACTCGCACCTCGCCCGCATTCACGCCCTGGCGGCGCAGGTCATCCGCCGCTTCATCGGCAAGCGTTCGCAAGCGGCTCGCGATCCGCGCCAGCGTATCGACGTCCAACACCTCCTCGACCGCCGCTTCACGCATCGCGCTCTGGTCGGCCAGTCCCATGCCATAGGCAGACAGCACACCGGCCAGCGGATGCACGAAGACCCGCGTCATCCCGAGCGCGTCGGCCACACGGCACGCATGCTGTCCGCCTGCGCCGCCGAAGCAATGCAGGGTGTAGCGGGTGATGTCATATCCGCGCGCGACAGACATCTTCTTGATGGCGTTGGCCATCCTTCCCACCGCGACATCGACGAATCCCTCGGCGACTTCCTCGGGCGTGCGTCGCACGCCGGTCGCCTGCCCGATGGCTTCGGCCATCGTGGCGAAGCGGCGCACGACACTGTCGAGGTCCAGCGGCTCATCACCGGCCGTGCCAAAGACCTTTGGAAAATGCGCCGGCTGAATCTTGCCGAGCATCACGTTGGCATCCGTCACCGCGAGCGGGCCGCCGCGCCGATAACACGCCGGGCCCGGATCGGCCCCGGCGCTGTCCGGTCCCACGCGAAGACGTGCCCCGTCGAAGCTCAGGATCGACCCGCCGCCGGCCGCCACGGTGTGGATGCTCATCATCGGCGCGCGCATGCGAACGCCCGCCACTTGCGTCTCGAAGGCGCGCTCGAATTCGCCCGCGAAGTGCGACACGTCGGTCGAGGTGCCTCCCATGTCGAACCCAATCACGCGCACGGCATTCGCGCTGCCGTCGTCCTCCCGTACCCCCAGCTCGGCCGTCCGCGCCATTCCCACGATGCCCCCGGCCGGTCCGCTCAGGATCGCATCCTTGCCTTGAAAGGCGTGGGCGTCCGCCAATCCGCCGGACGACTGCATGAAGAAGAGCTTCACCCCCGGCATCTCCGAGGCGACCTGCTCGACATAGCGTCTGAGGATCGGCGAAAGGTAGGCGTCGACCACGGTCGTGTCCCCTCGGCTCACGAGCTTCATCAGCGGGCTGGTCGCATGCGATGTACTGACCTGCGTGAAGCCGATGGCGGTCGCGATGCGCGCAGCCGCCTGCTCATGCGCGGTGAAGCGATAGCCGTGCATGAAGACGATGGCGACGCTTCTCAATCCCGTGTCGAAGGCGGCCTGCATCTGCGCGCGCAGCCGGACCTCGTCGAGGGGCCGCACCACTTCCCCGGACGCGCCGACGCGCTCATTGGCCTCCACTACGCGGGCGTACAGCAGCTCAGGCAGCACGATGTGGCGATCGAAGATCCTGGGCCGCTCCTGGTAGCCGATACGCAGCGCGTCGCGGAAGCCCCGGGTGATCACGAGCAGCGTCGGGTCGCCCTTGCGCTCCAGGAGTGCATTGGTCGCCACCGTGGTGCCCATCTTCACAGAGGCGACGAGATCCGGGGTGATCGGCTCGCCCAGGCCGAGGCCGAGCAGCTGGCGCATGCCTGCGACCGCCGCATCTCGGTAATGCTCCGGGTTCTCGGACAGCAGCTTGTGGGTGACGATCGAGCCGTCCGGCCGCTTGCCGACGATGTCGGTGAAGGTGCCGCCACGGTCGATCCAGAACTGCCAGCGGGCGTCGGCATGATTCATTGCAATAAGGCGCTCGCGCGCTGCCTCCGATGCGTTGTTGGCAGCCGATCGTAGCGATTTCCGGTCGTGGCGATGTTCACCCGGGACGACCAGCGCACGCTGTAGAAACAGGAGTACCGATGACGCTTCGCCGATTCCTGCTGCCTGGCATGGCCACCCTTGCGTTCTCTGCAAGTGCATTGGCACAAACGAAGTGGGACTTGCCCACGGCCTATCCGGCGAGCAACTTCCACACCGGGAACGTCACGCAGTTCGCCCTCGACGTCGAGAAGCTGTCCGGCGGCAAGCTGAAGATCACCGCGCATCCGAATGCGTCGCTGTTCAAGGCCAACGAGATCAAGCGTGCCGTGCGGGGCGGACAAGCACAAGCCGCCTTTACGAGGCGCAGCGCCCCGCGCTGGAAAAGCTGCTCGCCGCCCAGGGCATGCGGCTGATGTACGCCGTGGCATGGCCGCCCCAGGGCATCTACACGAAGAAGCCGATCAATTCGGTGGCCGACATGCATGGCATCAAGTGGAGGGCCTACAGCCCGGCCACGGCCAGGATCGCCGAACTCAGACATGGCTTCCGGCGCAGATGCGGTATTGATTCGCATCTGGGCCGTTTTCCCCGCGCTTCTTCCCGCTTGCATCGAGGACGGCGCCCCTAGCATTCGTTGGGGGGCTTGCACTGCGGCCCCTGCCATCCGCTTTCCGAGGGTTTCGTCTGATGTCCGACCTGTCGATGCCGCCGCGTACGCTCATACCGCCCCACGTCAGCGGGCAGCAGGGTGTCAAGCCCCAGCCGCAGCCGGTGGGCGCCGCGCGAGTCCCGCAGGGTCCAGGCGCTGCAACTCCGACAGGTGGGGGCGACGCTGCCATCCGTCCGATCGTCGCGCCGGAACAGCTGATACGCGCCATCGAGGAGCAGGGACGCAGGCCGGTTGCCCGGATCGGCGAGGCCCTGGTTGCGCTCGGCCTGATCACGCGGGAGCAGGTCGAAAAGGCGCTCGAACACCAGCGCAAGGACCGCAAGCTGCCCCTGGGCGAACTGCTGGTGCAGCAGAGCATCATCTCGCGCCAGGACCTGCAGCTCGCGCTGATGCGCAAGATGGGCTATCCGCTGGTCGATGCCGAGCGCTTCCCCGTCGAGGCCGAAGCCGTGCGCCGATTGCCCGTCGCGCTGGCATCTCGCCTGCACACGCTGCCCCTGCTGTGGCGCAACGGCCGACTCATCGTGGCGATGGAAGACCCGTCGCGCCGCGGCGTGATCGAGGAGCTGGAGTTCGCGACGCAGGCCAAGGTGGTGCCGGTGCTGGCAACCGAGGACGCGCTGTCGAAGGCGCTGCCCGTCACCTACCAGCGCTACGGACTCGATGGCGCCAACGGTGGCTGGTCTGACACGAAGCCGGGCGCGGGCGCAGACGCCGACGTCGACGACGCCGGCCGCCTGCTCGAGTCGCTGGAGAAGCAGCAGAGCGAGGGTGACGGCGAGGACGATGGGCAGATCGAGCAGTCGGACAACTCGCTGGTCCGCCTGATCAACCAGATGATCATCGACGCCGCGCATCAGCGGGTATCCGACATCCACATCGAGACGCAGCCCGGACGCGAAAAGGTGCGCATCCGCTTCCGCAGGGACGGTCTGCTCAAGCCCTACCTCGATCTGCCCCACACCTATCGCTCGGCCCTGATCGCGCGCATCAAGATCATGTGCGAGCTCGACATCTCCGAGCGCCGCAAGCCGCAGGACGGCAAGATCAACTTCTCGCGCTACTCACCCCAGCACAAGCTGGAGTTGCGCGTCGCGACCATCCCTACGCACAACGGCCTCGAGGACGTGGTGATGCGGATCCTCGCGAGCGCAAAGCCGCTGCCGCTCGACCAGCTCAATCTGAGCGCGTCCAATCTCGAACGATTGAGCAACGCCATCGAACGTCCGTACGGACTCGTGCTGTGCGTCGGCCCCACCGGCTCGGGCAAGACGACCACGCTGCATTCGACCCTGCGCCATATCAATCGGCCTGAAGTGAAGATATGGACTGCGGAAGACCCGATCGAGATCACTCAGCCCGGGCTGCGTCAGGTGCAGGTGAACCCGAAAGTCGGCTGGACTTTCGCCAAGGCACTGCGCGCGTTCTTGCGCGCCGACCCCGACGTGGTCATGGTCGGTGAAATCCGCGACCAGGAAACGGCTCAGGTCGCCATCGAGGCCTCGCTCACGGGCCACCTCGTGCTGTCGACCCTGCACACCAATAGCGCGCCGGAGACGATCACGCGCCTGCTCGACATGGGCATGGACCCCTTCAACTTCGGCGATTCGCTGCTGGCCGTTCTGGCTCAGCGTCTGGTGCGCAGGCTTTGCAAGCATTGCGTCACCTCGACGCCGGCAAGCGGCGCGCAGATCGAGGAGCTGCTGGCCGACCACCTGCACGCGTTCCCCGAGGGCGCCCGACCCAAGGAGAGCGACGTGCTGAAGGACTGGGCTGCGCGCTTCGGCCGCAACGGTGTCGTCCTGATGCATCACCACGCTCCGGGCTGCCCGGAGTGCGACGGTCAGGGCATGACCGGTCGGGCCGGCCTGCACGAACTGCTGATCGTCTCACGCGAGATCCGCCGCCTCATCCACACTCGCCAGCCCGCGGAACGACTGCTGCATCAGGCGATGGCCGAAGGCCTGCGCACGCTGCGCCAGGACGGTATCGAGAAGGTGCTGGCCGGAATCACCTCGATCGAAGAGGTGCGGGCCATGAGCAATGTTTGAAAGCCGTCAGGGCGAGCGAGCGGCTTGAAGGTCAACGCGTGCGACGGCCTTGAAGAGTATCGCTGCAGCTCACTCCGGTTGTGTAGACGCATTGCTCCTCAAGCAGCCACCGGCACGAGGAAATCGCGGCTGATGCCGTAGCCGAGGTCGCTCACGCGATCCAGGAACTGCGTGAGGTACGCATGCAGGCCGGTCGCCAGGATCTCGTCGATGCGGCTGTACTTCAAGTCCGCCGCCAGCCGTCCGGCACGGCGCAGCGTCTCCGAACTCTGATCGTTGGCGACGCATCGGAGATTGGTCACGACCTCGCTCACGCAGCAGGCGAGCGAACGCGGCATGTCAGGGCGCAGGATGAGCAGATCGGCCACCTTCTCGGGACGGATCACGTTGCGGTAGACCTTGCGATACACCTCGAAGCCCGACACCGACCTCAGGATGGCCGACCAGTGATAGAAGTCGTACTCCTGCTGGTCACGCGCCATGGCCTGCGCCATGCCGCCGGGCCCCATCGCCTGCGTCATGCCGCCCATGGTCTGGAACATGGTGCCCGCGCCGTAGAACTCGCCGGTGAGCGCGTGAAACTTCACGTCGAGCAGGCGCGCGGTGTTGTCGGCGCGCTCCAGGAAGGTACCGATACGGATGAAGTGCAGCGCTTCGTCCTGCAGCATCGTGCCCACCGTCACGCCCCGGCTCAGATGTGAGCGGAACTTCACCCACTCGAAGACGGCGCTCGGGTCGCGCTTGACCGTCGCGTCACGCAGCAGGCGGTTGAATTCCAGCCAGGTCTGGTTCTGTGTTTCCCACACCTCGGTCGTCAGCGTACCGCGCACCGCACGCGCGTTCTCGCGGGCCGCGCGCAGGCACGAGACGATGCTCGACGCGTTGGACTCGTCGCGCACCATGAAGTTGATGACGTTGTCCGCATTGAAGCGGTCGTGCTTCTGCAGAAAACTGGAGGTCAGCTCCGAGATGCTGAGGGTGCCGCGCCAACCCTGCTCCGCCGCATCCTCGGATTGAGGCAGCAGCGAGGTCTGGTAATTGACGTCGAGCATTCGCGCGGTATTTTCGGCACGCTCCATGTAGCGCGCCATCCAGTAAAGGTGGTCTGCAGTACGCGACAACATCGTTCAGGCCTCCAGCACCCAGGTGTCCTTGGTCCCGCCGCCCTGACTGCTGTTGACGACCAGCGAGCCCTCCTTCAACGCAACCCTGGTCAGCCCGCCGGGCACCATCTGCACCGTCTTGCCCGAGAGCACGAACGGACGCAGGTCGATGTGCCGCGGTGCGATGCCGCTGTCGACGAAGGTCGGGCAAGTCGACAACGCCAGCGTCGGCTGCGCGATGTAGTTGTCGGGATCGGCGATCAGCTGCGAACGGAATGCCTCGATCTCGGATTGGGTCGCGGCCGGACCGACGAGCATGCCGTAGCCGCCCGCACCGTGCACCTCCTTGACCACCAGTTCGCCCAGATGGTCGAGCACGTACTTCAAGTCGTCGTCCTCACGGCACAGCCAGGTGGGCACGTTCTTGAGCAAGGGCTTCTCGCCGAGATAGAACTCGATCATCCTGGGCACATAGGGGTAGATCGACTTGTCGTCGGCGATACCTGTGCCGATGGCGTTGGCCAGCGTGATGTTGCCGGCGCTGTAGACCGACAGCAGCCCCGCGCAGCCGAGCGCGGAATCGGGACGGAACACCAGCGGGTCGAGGAAGTCGTCGTCGACGCGACGATAGATCACGTCCACCCGTTTCGGCCCCTGAGTCGTCCGCATGTAGACAAAGTTGTCCTTGACGAAGAGGTCCTGCCCTTCGACCAGCTCGACGCCCATTTGCTGTGCGAGGAAGGCGTGCTCGAAATAGGCGCTGTTGTACATGCCGGGGGTGAGCACGACGACGGTCGGCTCGTTCACGCCGCCAGGCGCGACGCCGCGCAGCGTTTCCAGCAGCAGGTCGGGATAGTGCGCGACGGGTGCCACCCGATGCATGCTGAACAAGTCGGGGAAGAGCCGCATCATCATCTTGCGGTTCTCGAGCATGTAGCTCACGCCGCTGGGCACGCGCAGGTTGTCCTCGAGCACGTAGTAGGTGCCGGTGCCGTCTGCATGGGCCGCACGCACGATGTCGATGCCCGCGATGTGCGAGTACACGCCGCCGGCCACGTCGATGCCCTGCATCTCGGGCCGGTACTGGCTGTTGCGGAACACCTGCTCGCCAGGGACGATGCCGGCCTTG
>DASTGE010000451.1:0-5192 GCA_035719405.1 Burkholderiaceae bacterium | reverse complement strand
TCGAAGAAGCGCTCACCGATGCGCTTGCCGCCCACCACCACCTTCGCGCCCTGTGCCACGGCGTCGGCCACATGCCGCTCGACCTTCTCCATGCCCTCTGCATTGATCAGCGGTCCCTGGCTCACGCCAGGCTCGAAGCCGTTGCCGACCTTGATGGAGCGCGTCTTCTCGGCGAGCTTCGCGACGAAGGCGTCGTAGATGCCGTCCTGCACATAAAGCCGGTTCGCGCACACGCAGGTCTGTCCGGCGTTGCGGTATTTGCTCACCAACGCGCCCGCGGCGGCGCTCTCGAGATCGGCGTCATCGAACACGATGAAGGGTGCGTTGCCGCCCAGTTCGAGGCTCAGCTTCTTGATCGTGGGCGCGCATTGCTTCATCAGGATGCGGCCGACCTCGGTGGAGCCGGTGAACGAGAGGTGGCGCACTGCGTCGCTCTCGCACAGCACCCTGCCGACCTCGATCGAACGGGTTGCATCGGACGTGATGACGTTCAGCACGCCTGCCGGCATGCCGGCGCGTTGGGCCAGTTCCGCGACCGCCAGTGCCGACAGCGGCGTCGCCTCGGCTGGCTTGATCACCACCGGGCAGCCGGCTGCAAGCGCGGGGGCAACCTTGCGCGTGATCATCGCAATCGGGAAGTTCCATGGCGTGATCGCGGCGCACACGCCGACCGCCTGCCTGAGGACGAGATAGCGCTTGTTGTTGTCGGTGGTCGGAATGGTTTCGCCATAGACGCGCCGCGCTTCTTCCGCAAACCACTCGACGAAGCTTGCGCCGTATGTCACCTCACCCTTGGCTTCGGCCAGCGGCTTGCCCTGTTCCGCGGTCATGATGACGGCGAGGTCGTTCGCATGTTGCTGCAGCAGGTGGAACCAGCGCATCAGAATGGCCGAGCGCTCCTTCGCCGTCTTGGCGGCCCAGGGCCGCCAGGCGACAGCCGCGGCGCGGATTGCGTCCTTGGTGTCCTCGGCGCCAAGATTGGCGACCTCGGCCAGCTTCTGGCCTGTGGCCGGGTCGTTCACGTCGAAGCGCGAGCCGCCGGACACCCAGTGGCCATTGATGAGTCCGTCGGTCTTCAGCAGCGTCGCGTCGTTCAGGCGCCCGAGCGGCGAGGTCTTCATGTCCATGTCGGTCTCTCTTTGCCGCGAGCAGCGCGGCGTTCCCTCATGGATCATAGGGTGGCGCGACCCCGACGGCGAGACCGCCAGCCACCACGCTCAATTCCCTGCAGGCACGAGTGATTTCAAGTGCTTGCGGGCGAGGGGCACTGATGAGCTCGCGGGTCGGGGAACGACACGGGCCTTTCCTGGCCTGTGGTCGCCGGGCGCTATGGAATGCGCACTGTGAATGGCACGTTGATCGTGCCCGATCCGGCCTTGACGGAGACATGCCCGATAAGCGTCAAGCCGGAGTGGAAAGCGCCGGCCACATCGGACTGAACGGTCCAGCGCAGCCGGTAGAGGGGAAGGCTGCGATTGGCCAGCGGACCGATTGCGTTGTACAAGGGCAAGAGCTGCTCGACCGAGTCGGCAAACAGAAATGCGCCTCCGGTGCCGGTGGCGAGTTCGCTCAGGCCAATGCGGTCGATGTCGGAAGACAGGCCCACGGTGAAAAGCCGTACATGGCTTTCGTTGGCAGCCTGGATCGTGGCCTGCCTCTTTGCCGCGCAATCGGCCGCGCTCGCGCAGTTCGTGTCAGCCCCGTCGGTGAAAATGACGATGGATTTCTCGACCTGCGAAGGCAGTGGTGCATTGACCACCCATTGGCTACGAAGCTGATCGATCGAGTCGTATAAGGGCGTACCGCCTCCGACTTGTGCAGCCAGCGAATCGAGCGTCGCGAAATAGGAGGACGAGGATGCCTGATCTTTGAACGGGTCGTATACGGTCAGCGGAGAAGTGGGAATGCTTGCGCCTGGTCCGGATGCAAATGCCGCGAGCAAGGCATAGTCCGTGGGGCCGAGGGTTGTGAGGAAGGCCTTCGCGGAATACAACCGGGCCGCGGTGGGATCGGATTTCGCGATGCTGCCGCTTTGATCCACCAGCAATGCAGTTGCCTGCGGCGTCACCGCTTCGCCCGGCAAGAACCGGACGTCTTGTGGCATTCCGCCAGCAACGGCCTGGTAGGCCACATCACCATCACTTTCGCTCCCGCTCCCGCTCACGCAGTCAGGCCGGCCATTGTTCGGGTCGGGGGAACATGGCTGCAGGAGGAAGTCGGACTCGGCCAGATTCAGGATCGGCTGTGCCTGAGCGTCGACCACCGCCAATTCGACCTCGAAGGTCAGGCTCTTTCCGTCGGCTGTGTTGGAGGGCGGTGTGCCACTGCGGGAAGCCATTGAGCCGCCGGCGGGCGAAGTGGTGCGCTCGAGCGTGACGTTCAATTCATTGCCTGCGTCGGTCTTTGCGGTGACCTGCTTCTTCACGAAGCTCTCGCGAGAGATTTCCAGATCGACCGTGCTCGAATCGGTATCCACCAGCAGAATCCCATGCCCCTTTGAATCGGTGAGGGCATTCCCTTGTGGTCCCTGGATGTTCGCATCGGCAACGGGCGCGCCAAAGGCATCGTTGACGGTCACGGCGACTACTTTGGTGGCCGGCGGTGGAGTGGCTGCAGTCGATGCGCGCGGGTCATTACTGCCGCCGCTGCCCCCGCCGCCGCATCCGGACGCGAAGAGCAACACCATCGAGAGTGCCCATGCGTGACACGAGGTCAGGCGTGAATTACGCACGCCAATGCAAATGGATTTGAGCCAGAGATTCATGCAATAACACCTCCCAAAGTCTTCAAATCTATCGGCATGGTCCAATATGTCAGCCCCCAAAACGAATGGACACGAATGTAACCATCAGAGATGTTTGTTTTGGTGGGGGATTTGTGCGAAATGCGCAACTTCGTAAGGATGTCAACCTTTGCCGGCAGCCGCGCGGGTGAGCGAAACGGGATTGCCGCCCGGGAGACGGAATCCGCGGTAAGCGGTCACGGTGAAGGCAAGTGCGGTTCAATGTGTCGTTTGGCGGCGACGAGGGATGCGAGCGGTTCTGGCGCGGCGGAGTGGGTGGCCGTCGCGTAGACTTTCATCCCCGCCGACGCCGGACACGACCCGGCTCGCGTGCGTTCAGCTTCGACCCGGCCTCTTACCCACCGCTTTCGTTCCCGGACATGAAAACCTCCGAGATCCGCCAGACCTTCCTGAAGTTCTTCGAGTCCAAGGGACACACCATCGTGCCGTCGAGCCCTGTCGTGCCCGGCGACGACCCGACGCTTTTGTTCACGAACGCCGGGATGAACCAGTTCAAGGATGTGTTCCTCGGCTTCGACAAGCGGCCGTACACCCGCGCCACGACCGCGCAGAAGTGCATCCGCGCCGGCGGCAAGCACAACGACCTCGAGAACGTCGGCTATACGGCCCGCCATCACACCTTCTTCGAGATGTTGGGCAACTTCAGCTTCGGCGACTACTTCAAGCGCGATGCCCTGAAGTACGCGTGGGAACTGCTGACCGGGCACTTCCGGCTTCCGGCCGAGAAGCTCTGGGCCACCGTTTATGCGGAAGACGACGAGGCCTACGACATCTGGGTCAGGGAGATCGGCCTGCCCCCGGAGCGGGTGGTGCGCATCGGCGACAACAAGGGCGCCCGCTACGCCTCCGACAACTTCTGGATGATGGGCGACACGGGGCCCTGCGGCCCGTGCTCCGAGATCTTCTACGACCATGGCCCTGAAGTCGCGGGCGGCCCGCCCGGCAGCCCTGACGAAGATGGCGACCGCTACATCGAGATCTGGAACAACGTGTTCATGCAGTTCAACCGCGACGAGGCGGGCGAGATGCACCGGCTGCCCAAGCCGAGCGTGGACACGGGCATGGGGCTGGAGCGCATCGCCGCGGTGCTGCAAGGCGTTCACTCCAATTACGAGATCGATCTGTTCGTGAACCTCCTCGCCGCGGCCAAGAAGGCGGTGGACGAGGCGGGTGGGGGCGACTGCGACAAGGATTCACCCTCGCTCAAGGTGATCGCAGACCACATCCGCGCCTGCACCTTCACCGTGGTCGACGGTGTAATCCCGGGCAATGCGGGCCGCGGGTATGTCCTGCGCCGCATTGCGCGCCGGGCCATCCGGCATGGCTACAAGCTCGGCGCGCGAAAGCCCTTCTTCCATGCGCTGGTGCCTTCCCTCGTGGCCGAGATGGGCGAGGCCTACCCTGAACTGCGCGCAGGCGGACAGCGGGCGATCGAGGTGCTCAGGCAGGAGGAGGAAGCCTTCTTCCGCACGATCGCCCACGGCATGGAGATCCTGGAACGTGCGCTCGCGACGGGTACCCGGCAGATCGACGGCGACACGGCGTTCAAGCTGCACGACACCTACGGCTTCCCGGTCGACCTGACGGCCGACGTCTGCCGTGAGCGCGGGGTGACGGTCGACGAGGCGCGCTTCAACGAACTGCTCGACGAGCAGCGCAGGCGAGCCCAGGCGGCGGGCAAGTTCAAGATGGCGCAAGGGCTGGAGTACAGCGGCTCGCCGACCACCTTCCATGGCTATGAGAAGCTGATCCACGACACCGCGACAGTGACGGCGGTGTACGTCGACGGCACCCTGGTCGAGCAGGCCAATGCGGGCGACGTGGCGGTCGTGGTGCTCGACCACACGCCGTTCTACGCGGAGTCAGGCGGACAGGTCGGCGACCCCGGCGAGCTGCGCAACAACACCTCCCGCTTCATCGTCGAGGACACGCAGAAGATTCAGGCCGACGTGTACGGCCATCATGGCAGCCTCCTCGAAGGGACTATCAAGGCCGGTGACGTGGTGAACGCGCGCGTCGATGCCGACAAGCGTGCGAAGACGGTGCGCAACCACAGCGCGACGCACCTGATGCACAAGGCGCTGCGCGAGGTGCTCGGGCCCCATGTGCAGCAGAAGGGCTCACTGGTCGACTCCGAGCGTACGCGCTTCGACTTCGCCCACAACGCGCCGCTGACCGACGAACAGGTCCGCAAGGTCGAGGCGCTGGTCAATGCCGAGATCCTCGCCAACATGCCCACGCAGGCGCGGGTCATGCCGATCGAGGAGGCTCAGAAGGCCGGGGCGATGATGCTCTTCGGCGAGAAGTACGGCGACAGCGTGCGTGTGCTCGACATCGGCACCAGCCGGGAGCTGTGCGGCGGCACCCACGTCCAGCGCACGGGAGACAT
>DASTGE010000450.1:0-11865 GCA_035719405.1 Burkholderiaceae bacterium | reverse complement strand
GTCGGGTCTCCAAGGCCCCGGTGGAAGTGTCACTCCGGGGCTGTTCGGAATGGGCCGTCGCTGAGATCGACGGCCGCTGGAGCCGAGGCAACCTTCGGGTCGCCGCCGGCAAACTAGACCAAGGCAGGCCAGCGACGCCAGGGCCAGGCTCCCCGGTCGTGCGACCCTGCAGTCCGTTTGCGCGGTGTGAACATAGAGCGTCGAGTTTAGCAGCGGCTTGCCATTCGCAACACGGGTCAGAGCGACAGCAGGTCGAGACGGTCGATGTGCGCATGCGCAGACACACGCTGAACCGGCTCGCCGTGGTTGTAGCCGTAGGTGACGAGCACGACCGGACATCCGGCTCCACGCGCGGCCAACGCGTCGTTGCTCGAATCGCCGATCATGAGGGTGCGTCCCGGCTGAGTGCCCAGCGCCTCGCAGGTCTTGAGCAGCGGCAGCGGGTCGGGCTTGTGCCGCTCGAAGGCGTCGCCGCCGAACACGACGGCGAAAAAACGGTCGAGTCCCTTGCGCTGAAGCAGGGGGCGGGCAAACGCGCCGGGCTTGTTGGTGAGGCAGCCGAGTTTCAGCCCGCAATCACGCATTCGCTCGAGGCCTTCCACCACACCGGGGAACACCTCGGCGTTGTCGCCATTGACTTCGAGGTAATGCCGCGTGTAACGCTCCCACGCCGCATCAAACAGCGAACCCTCGCCGCCGACGTGCTCGAGCACGCGGCGGATCAGGTACTCCGACCCCTTGCCCACTGTCTGCTCGATGAAGGAGCGATCGATGGGAGGCAGGCCCAAGTCCAGCAGCATGCGATTGAGCACGACCTCGAAATCGCCGAGGGTGTCGATCAGCGTGCCGTCGAGGTCGACGATGGCTCCATCGAATGCGAGTGTCATGCCAAGGCCGCGCGCATGGCGGAGATGACCTGGGCATAGTCGGGCCGGCCGAAGATGGCACTGCCCGCGACGAAGGTGTCGGCACCCGCATCGGCGGCCTGGCGGATGTTGTCGACCTTGATGCCGCCGTCGACCTCCAGGCGAATGTCGCGCCCGCTGGACTCGATGAGGCGCCTCACGCGCTCGATCTTTCGCAGCGCGGCGGGGATGAAGCCCTGTCCGCCGAACCCGGGATTGACGCTCATGACGAGCACGAGGTCGACCTTGTCGAGCACCCATTCGAGCACGTCGATAGGGGCGGCGGGGTTGAAGACCAGACCGGCCTGACAACCCTCGCCGCGGATCAACTGCAGCGTGCGGTCGACGTGCGTCGAGGCGTCCGGGTGAAAGCTGATGAGGTCGGCGCCCGCCTTGGCGAAGGCCTGCGCAAGGGCGTCGACGGGCTGCACCATCAGGTGAACGTCGATCGGGACGGGCGTGCCGTCGCTCCGAACGGCATGCCTGCGCAGCGCCTCGCACACCATGGGACCGAAGGTCAGGTTCGGCACATAGTGATTGTCCATGACGTCGAAGTGAATCCAGTCGGCGCCGGCTGCGATGACGTTGCGCACCTCCTCTCCCAGGCGGGCGAAGTCTGCGGACAGGATGCTCGGGGCGATGCGATAGCTGGTCATGGCGCGGGCATTGTAGGAGCCCGCGCTGCTTCACTGCGCCGCGCGCAAAGCGACCATGATGGCTCGGGAAGCGCTGCCGGCTTCTAGAATGGCACGTATGTCCCGACCCGAATTCACGTGCACGGTGCAGGTTCAGCCGCTGCCCGAGCAAACCGATGCCGAGCAGGACGTTTACGCTTATGCGTACACGGTCACGATCAACAACACAGGCAACATTGCGGCCCAGCTCGTCGCCCGGCACTGGGTGATCACCGATGCCAAAGGGCGGGTAGAGGAAGTGCGGGGGCTGGCCGTGGTCGGCCACCAACCACTGCTGAAGCCTGGCGAGAGCTTCGAGTACACGAGCTGGACGCGGCTCGGCACACCGACCGGGACCATGCGCGGCACCTACTTCTGCATGACGGAGGACGCACGCCCGTTCGAGGCGCCGATCCAGGAGTTCCTGCTCGGCACGCCGAACACGTTGCACTGAGCGCTTGCGTCTTCAGCGGTCGCGGTCTCGCCGCTCACCCTTGTCGCGTCCGGAAAACATCGTCCACCACACGATGAAGATCAGTAATGCCAGCGCGCCCAGCGCTTCGAGCAGAATCAGCCACATGAAGTCATCGAAGGGAATCGTCGGGCCAACGGTTTCATCGATTCTAGGAGCATGGGCAGGAGCGGCTGTCGTGCTGCTTGCCGGCTGTGCGAGCACGCCGTTGCCCGCGCCGCAGCCCGTGCAGCCCCACCCTGCCACACCCGCGCCCTCCGCTTCATCGGGAGAGGCACTGTTGCGCGGCAAGTCTCGCTGGATCCCGGTCAGCTATTCCGAGTTGCCCGGCTGGGAAGACGATCGGATCGGTGAGACGTGGAGCGCCGTGTTGAGAAGTTGCGAGCGTCCGGCCACCAGCTTTGCCTCGCTGTGTGCCGAGGCGCGTTCAGCGCCCGTTGCCGACGACAGCTTCCTTCGGGAATGGCTGATGCAGCGATTGCAGCCTTACCGGATCGAGTCGCTGGACGGTCAGGTCGACGGCTTGATGACCGGCTACTTCGAGCCGCTGATCGAAGCGTCACGCTCGCCGCGAGGCGCCTTCCGCATTCCACTGTATGGAGTGCCGCCCGACTTGCCGTCACGTCGTCCGTACTGGACGCGCCAGGAGCTCGATACGCTGCCCGTCGCGCAGGCATCCCTTCGCGGTCGTGAAATTGCATGGCTGGCCGACCCGCTGGATGCGTTGCTGCTGCAGGTGCAGGGCTCGGGACGACTTCGCTTTGCCGATGGCACAGGCCGAGTGGAGCAGGTCCGGGTCGCCTTTGCTGGCCACAACGACCAACCCTATCGTTCGATTGGCCGATGGCTGATCGACCAGGGCGAGTTGCGGCCGGAGCAGGCGTCCTGGCTGGCGATTCGCGATTGGGCTCGTCGCAACCCGGCGCGCCTCAATGAATTGCTCTGGAGCAATCCTCGCGTCGTGTTCTTCCGGGAGGAGTCGCTCCCGGATCCCGGGCTGGGGCCGCGCGGGGCTCAAGGCGTGCCGCTCACACCCGGCCGCTCGATTGCGGTCGACCCTCAGAGCGTGCCTTATGGGACGCCGGTGTGGGTTTCCAGCACGGAGCCTCTGTCCAGCACACGCCTGCAGCGGCTGGTGGTCGCGCAGGACACCGGCAACGCGATCGCAGGCGCCGTGCGGGCCGACTACTTCTGGGGCTGGGGCGACGAAGCCGAAGCACAGGCGGGGCGCATGAAGCAGCCGCTGCGAATGTGGGCGCTGTGGCCGCGCGAGGGGTCGCCGCGGCTGCGTGCGATGAAGTAGTGCCGGCCGTGATCCATCCCTCGGGAAGCGGGAGTTCGTCCAGAAGCGAGGGAAGTCGGAAAAGACTGCCGCACGCCCCTTCTTTCAAAAAGCGGTCGACGCCTCCACGATGTATGAGCGTTTCGCCTGAGGGAGATCGTAGGTAATCGAACTGCCGCTCACGGATGGCTCCCTGGCGTCCGCGTTGAACAGATTGCGCACCGACGCACTGAAGGTCCATTGCCCCGCATGACCAGACATTGGCTGACGGTCGGTGCGCAAGGTCAGATCAACCGTGTGATAGTCGGGAATGGGGGGACGCGGGTCTCCGATTGCACGCCGGAAATCTGCGATCCAGTTCAATTGCGAACTCAAAGCCCAGCGTGGCGCGAAACGCCATTCACCTCTCAAGAACAAATGTCGGCGCGGCGCATCGGCAGAGTCGCTGTCAGTGAGCTTGTCGATCGCACGTTGATAGGCAAAGTTGCCCGAGATCCGGACAGAGCGCGTGACGTCGACCGCTGCCTCCAACTCGCCGCCCCAGCCATTCTGTCGGCCCCGGTTTGCGTTCGAAAAGGTAAAGGTGCCGGTCGCAGGATCGGGGATGGCCACCGGAACGATCACATCCCGCATCTTGTACCGGAACAGGTTCATTGATAGTTGCGATCGGAATGTCGGACGCCAGACAAGTGCGGTCTCGATCATCTCGATCCGCTCCGGCTTCAGTTGCCTGGGAGGACCAAAGAAGGTGTTGTACTGGTCATCGAAGGTGGGTGCCCGGAATGCGCGCCCATACATGAGCTTTGCGGTAATGTCGTACGCGGCCTCCCATACGAGCGCGATGCGGGGGTTGGTCGTGCCGCCGAAGTCGGAGTAGCGGTCGTGGCGCACACCGGCCGTGAGATAGAGATCCTTGCCGAGAAGGTACTCATCCTGTACGTACACGTATTTGAGATTGCGCGTTTGGGGAAACAAGAACGACTCGGTATTGGAAAAGTCAACCAGCATCCCGAGATCCTGCAGCGCGAATCCGCCGCCGGGCCCCGCTACCGTGCGGAAGTTCCGTTCGTCGCGCACCTTGTTGATCTGATCGAGTGCCGCCCCGGCGCCAAAGCGAAGGCGGTGATCGCGCAGTCCGGTGTACAGCACAGAGGCGTCGAAGCGCCCATGCCTTTGCCATATTCCCGGGGTACTCGTCGGGCCTTCAGGGAAGGCACCGAAGACGCCGGGTGGCAGCAGATGGCCAGCCAGCAACTCGCGCATGTAGAGAAAACTCACCTGCGCACTCACGGCCCAATCACGCGCAAACTCATCGTCCTGATAGGTGAGATCGGTAAGCACACGGTTGTGATAGCCCCGTTCGGCGGGTGAAAGCGCCTGGAACGAACCCGTCCCGCTCCTGACGCGGAAACGACCGTTGTAGTCCGCGCGAAGCCGCCACTTGCGATACGCGAGGTCGATGTGCGCATCGAGGGCATCATGTCCGGTGGGTGCGGGTCCCGGCGCCAGGGACAAACCTGTCCCCGAGGCGCGGTCGAGCGAGGTCTGGAAGTCCTCGGTCACGATCCCGCGTGGGCCCCTCGTCGTTCCTGCCTGCAAGTACGCGGCAATGCTGACATCGTCGCGTCGACCGCCGTATTGCCACCAGGCACCGTAGGTGTCGAAGGACCCGGCAATTACGCCTATTCGGTTGCCCGGTATCTCGTCGGACGTCTTGGTAATGATATTGATGACGCCGGCGAAGGCGTCGGCACCGTAAAGAGCGGATCCGGGGCCGCGAACCACTTCGACGCGGGCAATGTTCTCGACCGGCAGGGAATGCCAGCCCCAGTGCGCGCCGCGATCTCCCCAGAAGGCGCTCGTGACGGGAATCCCGTTGACGAGCATCAGGACATGAGGATCGGTGAAAGGGTGTTTGATGCCGCGCACCACATAAAGCGGGTTGTAATTTGTGGAGCGCGCGACATGGAATCCCGGCACCGTCTCGAGCACCTCGTCGAGATCGACGAAGCCGGAAGCCTTGATCTCCTCCGCCGTGATGACAGTCGCGGTCGACGGGGCCCGGGACGTCGGCTGACGTGTTCCCGTTGCAATGCTCACGAATGACTTGTCCCCATAGATCTGCGCCAGTTCCGGCTCCTCGACGGACTGTGACCGTGAAACGCCTGCGGCGAGGGTGACGGTCAGGATCAGGACGCGGCGAACGACCCGCAGAGGGAAAACTGCACGACAACGGGACATCAGAATGCTCCACCTCGAAAGAATTGTCCTCACCCGCAGGAAGCTGCAGAAACCGGGAAATCCCTCGTGGAAAGAGGCGGTGCGCCCCTCAGCCCGTAGGAACTGAAGGAATAAACTCAAAACTGGGTGTTGTTTTTCCGTCCCGCGAAGGGAGGAGCGTATCGTTGACGAAGGGTTTGCACGCGCGCCGGGATGTTCTCAGACGAGTCATGGCGATATGCAACATGTGCTTGCCCGGCGCCATGCCGCTCGTCGCGCACGCCCAAGCCGCCACAGGGGTCACCGTCCTCATGCCGGATATCGACGAGCCGTTCCGCGGAATCCTGCTTCGCATCATCGAGGGCATCGGCACTCGCGTCCCGGGCCGGCTCGAGGTCATGACCATCGGCCCCACCCCCCCTGCGGACCTCGCCTCCGAACTGAGGCGCAGATCGACGCGCGTGGTCGTCGCGCTCGGCCGCCAGGGGCTGAAGGTCATTGCGATGCTGCCCGACAGCGTGAAGGTCGTTGCCGGTTGCGTCGTGTCGGTACAGGAATCGGAGATCCACGGCTACCCTGTCTATTCCTTGGCGCCGGATCCCGGCCTGCTGTTCAACCATCTCCGGGAGCTGATTCCTTCCTCCCGGCGCGTCACGGTGGTGATCGACCCGCGCCAGAATGCATGGCTGGTCCGTCGGGCACGGGAAGCGGCGCAGACACTGGGCCTCGAGTTGGTCGCACACGAGACGGAAGAGCTGCCGGCTGCGCTACGGCTTTACCCTCAGATACTGCGCGCCTCGGAACCATCCCGCGATGCACTGTGGCTGCCCCAAGACTCCACCACCGTCGTCGAAGACGCCGTGCTTCCACTCGTGCTGAAGGAATCGTGGGCCTACAACGTCGCCGTCTTCTCCAGCCAACTGTCTCACGTGAAGCGGGGGGCTTTGTTCGCGCTCTACCCGGACGAGAAGGAACTTGGCCGCACGATGGGCGAGGCGGCTGTCAAAATCCTGAGCGGCGCAAAGACGGCGGAAGGAATGCTCCCCCTGCGTGACGTTCGAACGGCCATCAACACCCGCAGCGCGAGCCATCTGGGCATTCAGATGCCGCTTCGAACCGCCTACGACCTGGTCTTTCCCGTGCCGTGAAGCGCAAGGCCTTTCTGGAAAGCGTCAATATTCCTCAGCCACGTTTGAGTGCACCCAAGATCAAATTCCGATTCGCCCGATGTCGCCGGGCCTTGGCATCGAAGGCTGCTCACGCACGCCCTCCGGCGTAATTCGTTCCGCCAGCTGTTGAGCAGCATTGTGGCGGCAGGCGTGCTGACACTGGCATTGTGCTCGTCCCTGGTGAGTTCGTGGCAGAGCAGCCGCCAGATCCGGGCCACGCTGCTCGGACAGGGCGAAGGGCTGGCCGCCAGCCTGGCAGCCAGCAGCGACTTCGCGCTGATCTATGCGGCGCCGGAGAATGCCGGAGAAGCCATTGCTTCCATGTTCTCATTCCCCGACGTCATCGCCGTCGAGTTGCGAGATGCACAGGGGCGCCTGATCGCGTCACGTGGTCCGCCGCTGCCGGGCACCCCCGAGAAGATACCGACTGCATCGCGCCCCGGTCTCGAACTCGAAACCGCACACTCGTGGCAATTCGTCGCCCCGGTGTGGGCAGCCCGGGCGGCGGCATCGCCCTTCGAAGCGACCGAGCACAGCGCGCAGGTACTGGGCTACGTGCGAATCCTGCAGAGCAAGGACACGCTCGCCCGGATGCAGCACTCCGTGTTCCTCGTCAACATGATCGTATCGCTATCGTTTGCGCTGGCATTCCTGGCCCTTGTGCGCATGCTCGCAACCCGCTTGACCCGCCCGCTGGCCGAACTGTCGGCGGCGATGCTGCGGGCCGAGCGCGGCGAGCCGGACGTGCAGGCCAGGGTGACCGGGCCCCGCGACATCGAGGCGATGGCATCGGCGTTCAACCACATGATCACGGTACTGAATGAACGCGAAGGCGAACTTGCCCGCCACCGGGATCATCTCGAGGACCTGGTGTCTGCGCGCACGGCAGAGCTGCGGGAAGCCAAGGAGCGCGCGGAGGATGCCAATCGGGCCAAGACGGTGTTCCTGTCCCGAATGAGTCATGAGCTGCGAACACCCCTGAACGCCATCCTTGGATACGCTCAAGTGATGCGCATGGACAAACAGCTGGTCGCGCGCCAAGCGGCAGCGTTGGACATCATACGCAACAGCGGCGATCACCTCCTCACGCTGATCGTCGATATCCTCGATCTGTCGAAAATCGAAGCGGGCCGGGCAGATCTGTATCCGGCAGCGATGGGCATGCCCGCGTTCCTGCGGGGCGTCGCCGACATCATCCGCATCAAGGCCGAAGAGAAAAAACTCTCCTTCGCGCTCGACGCGGCGGACGATCTGCCGCAGGCAATCATGGCCGACGAGAAACGCGTGCGCCAAGTGTTGCTCAATCTGCTGGGCAATGCGGTGAAGTTTACCGATGCGGGCGAGGTCCGGCTGGTAGCGACCATGCTATCCGATGAAAGCGGCGTCGTTCGACTGCGCTTTGAGGTTCGCGACACCGGGATCGGCATTGCCGCTGACTTGACCGAGCAGATCTTCCAGCCTTTCGAGCAGGCTGGTGACAACGGCCGCCGTTACGGCGGCACGGGGCTCGGGCTGGCGATCAGCCGCCAATTGGCGCGCATGATGAGCGGCGACATCGCGGTGCAAAGCGAGTTGGGGCAGGGCAGCGTGTTCTGCTTCGAGGCACGCTTCCCCAAATGCCAGCCTGCAGTGAGCAGCGCCCCCATGCCATCGCCGATCGGCTATCAGGGCCGCCGCCGGCAGATCCTCGTCGTGGACGACGTGGAAGCGAATCGGCGCATGTTAGGCGACTTGCTGGAAGCCCTCGGGTTTGAGATTGCGGAGGCGCCCGACGGCGAACAGGCACTGCAAGCCGTCAGCAGGATTAAGCCCGACCTCGTCCTGATGGATATGGTGATGCCGGTCATGGACGGGACGGAGGCCACCCATCGCCTGCGCGAGCAGAACCAGTGGCGCAATTTGCCGGTGATCCTGATTTCAGCGAATGCGACGGCGGCCGACGAACAAAGCTGCCTTTCTGCAGGGGCGAATTGCTTCATGTCGAAACCGGTCAACCGCGATCGTTTGCTCGAGCTGATTGGCAATTGCCTGAAGCTGAGGTGGCGGTTTGCGGAGGTCGGGTCCGACAAGGCTGCATGATCCCCGCCAGCAGGTTTACGCCTTTCGCGCCCCCTGCCCCAGGTGAGACAGCGGGAGGTCACCTCCGGCCTTCACCTCTCCGAGCGAGAAGCTTGTGTGAACGTCCTTCACGTTTGGAAGGTTCAGCAGGGTCTCGGTGACGAAGCGGGAGAAGGCGTCCAGATCTGTGGCGGTCACGGTCAGCTCGAAGGTGCCCGCACCGCTGATGTAGTGGCAGGAAATGACTTCGGGCAGCAGCCGGATCGCCTCCTCCAACACTTTGGTGGCCGAGCCGGTGTTCCTGTCGGCGTCAAGGCGCACAAAGGCGAGCACGCCGAGGCCGATCTTGCGGCGGTCCAACTCGGCCCGGTAGCCCGTGATGTAGCCGTGTTCTTCGAGCCATTTCACCCGCCGCCAGGTCGGCGCGGCGGACAGGCCGATGCGCGCCGCCAGTTCCGCATTGGACAACCGCGCGTCGCGCTGCAACTCCCCGAGGATGGCTACGTCAAAGCGATCGAGTCCGAGCCGGTGCTCCTCGAGAGCTTCCGCATTGCTCGTTCTCCGTGATTTTGGATCTCGCGATGGCATTCTTTCCAATGACTGAGTAATGAAGAAAGATTGTTGCCGAATCGGTGCCTGGGCGGGCAAACAAAGAAAACACTTGCCGCATCCCGGCCGATAGACTCGAAAACCCTGCCCCACGCACGAGTGAAGTCCCATGAATGCTCCGTTGCCCGAGTCGATCCTCAAGGCGCTCCAGACTGTCACGCTCGACGACAAATACGCCATCGAAACGGGGCACGCCTTCATGAGCGGGGTGCAGGCGCTCGTGCGGTTGCCAATGCTTCAGCGCAAGCGGGATGAGACGGCAGGCCTGAACACTGCAGGCTTTATCAGCGGATATCGGGGCTCGCCGTTGGGCGTCTATGACCAAGCGCTGTGGCGGGCGAAGAAGCACCTCGAGGCGAACCACATCGTGTTCCAGCCGGGCGTCAACGAGGAACTCGGCGCCACTGCCGTGTGGGGCACGCAGATGCTGGACCTCTACCCCGCGCAGCGCAAGTTCGATGGCGTATTCGGCATCTGGTACGGCAAGGGCCCGGGGGTGGACCGCTGCGCCGATGTCTTCAAGCACGCCACCATGGCGGGCACCTCGAAGCATGGCGGCGTGATCGCGATCGCGGGCGACGACCACGTCTCCAAAAGCTCGACCGCCGCGCACCAGAGCGACCACATCTTCAAGGCCTGCGGCCTGCCGGTGTTCTTCCCCTCCAGCGTTCAGGACATCCTCGACATGGGCCTGCACGCCTTCGCGCTGAGCCGCTTTTCCGGCGTCTGGGCCGCGATGAAGACAATCCAGGAGGTGGTGGAGTCGTCAGCGTCGGTGCTGGTGGATCCGGAGCGGGTGCAGATCCAGCTGCCCGAAGATTTCGTCATGCCGCCGGGCGGCGTGCACATGCGCTGGCCGGACACGCCGCTCGAGCAGGAGGCGCGGCTGATGGACTACAAGTGGTATGCGGCCCTGGCATACGTGCGGGCCAATCGGCTTAACCACAACGTCGTCGCCGGGCGGCACGACCGCTTCGGCATCATCGCCAGCGGCAAGGCTTTCAACGATACGCGTCAGGCGCTGCACGACCTGGGTCTCGACGACGACACATGCCGCGCAGTGGGCATCCGGCTGCACAAGGTCAATGTGGTGTGGCCTCTGGAGGCGACCATCACGCGGGACTTCGCCCTCGGGCTGCAGGAGATTCTCGTCGTCGAGGAGAAGCGCCAGGTCATCGAGTACCAGATCAAGGAGCAGCTGTACAACTGGCGGCCGGACGTGCGGCCCAACGTGCTCGGCAAGTTCGACGAGCCACCGGGTGACTTGTCGGGCGGGGAATGGTCGATGCCGAATCCGAGCGAGAACTGGCTGCTGCGCGCGAAGGCGGACCTGACGCCCGCGATCATCGCCAAGGCGATCGCCAAGCGGCTGAAGAAGCTGGGCGTGCCGGCAGACATCGTGTCGCGCATGGACGCGCGGCTGGCCGTGATCGAGGCCAAGGAACGCAGCCTGGCTGAAATGGCGGCGACGAGTACGGAGCGCGCGCCGTGGTTCTGCTCCGGCTGCCCGCACAACACGAGTACGCGTGTGCCCGAAGGCTCGCGTGCGGTGGCGGGCATCGGCTGCCATTACATGGCCACCTGGATGGATCGCTCCACATCGACCTTCACCCAAATGGGCGGCGAAGGCGTCACCTGGGTCGGGCAGGCGCCGTTCACGAACGAGCGCCACCTTTTCGCCAACCTGGGTGACGGCACCTATTTCCACTCGGGGCTGCTCGCGATCCGCCAGGCGATCGCGGCCGGCGTCAACATCACCTACAAGATCCTCTATAACGACGCGGTCGCGATGACAGGCGGCCAGCAGATCGGCGAGCGGCCCGAAGGACATTCGGTGCTGCAGATCATGCAGAGCCTGTTGGCCGAAGGCGTGGCGAAGCTGGTCATCGTGACCGACGAACCATTGAAGTATGAAGGAGTCACCCTCGCCAAAGGCGTGACCGTTCATCACCGCGACGAGCTCGACCGCATTCAACGCGAGTTCCGCGAAATCCCCGGCACGACGGCGATCATCTACGATCAGACCTGCGCCACGGAGAAGCGGCGCCGCCGCAAGCGTGGCAAGGCAGTCGACCCCGCAAAGCGCGTCATGATCAACGAGCTGGTATGCGAGGGTTGCGGCGACTGCTCGGTGCAAAGCAATTGCCTTTCGGTCGAGCCCGTGGAAACCGAGTTCGGGCGCAAGCGGCGCATCAACCAGAACAGCTGCAACAAGGACTTTTCCTGCGTGAAAGGCTTCTGCCCGAGCTTCGTGACGGTGGAAGGCGGGGAGCTGAAGAAGCCGGCGCGGGCCGGCGGCCCCGACCCCTTCGCGCTGCCGGAGATCCCGGAGCCGTCGCTGCCTTTGGCCGAGGAGGCCTGGGGCGTCGTGGTCGCCGGCGTCGGCGGCACCGGGGTCATCACGATCGGCCAGCTGCTGGGCATGGCCGCGCACCTGGAAGGCAAGGGCATCGTGACGCAGGATGCGGCCGGCCTG
>DASTGE010000449.1:0-6989 GCA_035719405.1 Burkholderiaceae bacterium | reverse complement strand
CGGTCTTCAGGAATTGAAGTCGAGGCCGAGAAACAACGTTTCAGCGGCCGGCGCGGGAAGCGTCCGTCATCGCGTTCCCTTACCGGCCGATAGGAATGCGGCGACCGAAAGGAATGAAAAAACCTCTGGCAGGGCCTTCAACCTTTCCGGATGGGGCGATTTCAAGCGGGCGTGGGGAAAGGCGTGGGGCAAGGTGACATGGACATGCCCGGGCCCATCGGGCGACGTGCAGGCCCCGATCGGCGCACAAGGGTGGGGCCAGGGGCAGGTCCCGGTGAACCTGGCCGCACCCCATCAGTCTCTCAATAGACCGCAGGTGGTCCAGGGGACGAATCCTGTCCCTCCGGCTCAGTCGTTCGGTCCACGGCATGAGTCCTATGGCGGCGATGCCGTGCCGCGCCCGGCAAATCAAGCCGTAGTGGACAGGCTGAAGAGCATTCAAAAGCGATTTCTCACATTGCGGCAGGAAAACTGGCTGACGGGGGATGGCGACGATGTGTATGACGAGGCGGTTTTGCCGGCGCTCATCACCGCGGAGAATGCACGCACTCCCGGATTGAACCTGCATCTTGTTCCAAAAGAGCAGGGACTGGGCGAATGGTTGAAACAAAGGCGTTCTTCTTCGGGCCGTCCGTCGTCCGAACGATTGATGTTCAGCCTGGCCCCGGACCACATACACTACCTTGCTGCAGACGTTTGCCATAGGAATGGAAAGACGTCAATCATTGCGATGGAGCCCTTCGGGCTTCATCGCGACAATTATGGCGACGTGTGGAAAGATGACTATCTGCCCGCATTGAAGAAGGAGCTTGGGGAGGATGTCAAGCTGACGATATTCTCCCTCGATACGCAGATATCCGGGCATGATTGCCGTATTTTCGCCATGTCACATGCATCGAAGATGGTAGACAACCGGCGATTGTTCGACGCGCTTCACCAGCAGAACTTTGACGGCAGCCAACCGATGACGACGACCGGAAGGAATGCGAGAAAGATTCTTGGAGATGGCAACATTCGGATCATCGATGGCGCAGGCGTCCTGCCCGCTGCATTCGTCAAGCATGCGCAATCTGCCAAGACTGTACAGAATTGGGTGGCGGCGAGTTATTCGAACTTCGCCGCGGGGGGCGTGAACAAGTCCGGGGAGTCCCTCCCTCAGCGTTACTCCAATCGGGCGACGGAACGCTTTCGCAATCCTGTTTCAACCGAACATGCTCTGCGCGCCGCCAGGAGGCAGCATTGGCTGTTTCCTGCCAAAAAGGTGGAAGTCAGGTCAACCATCACAAACCCATCCATCGAAGACAAGCGGATCGTCTATCTGCAGCGTGCGATCGATTATTTCGAGAGGGCTGACGAAACGGAATCTGATCAGATTCTGAACCGCATGCGCATGCCACAGGCTGCGAATCGTCCGGAGGTGATTGGTGCTTCCGAGAAAAGGTCCAGGGAGTGGGGACCAAGGCCTGCAGGTCTTTTGTATTCTGCCAATTACTCAAGTCGGCAGGGTTGACGATAGAGATGCGCAAAACAGCCGATCCGGCCGGCTGATCGAGCGACAGTCAACCTCATCTCATGGACGTCACCGTCGGCAGCGGAACGCCGAACTGCAGCAGTTGCACCAGCAGGTGCTGCAGAGGCTGCTCGACGAGCAGCCCGCTAGCATGCCTCTTCAGTGCGCTGTGGTCACCCGGATTCCGCGGATCTGTCCTGCCTCCTTCGAGACTGCGGGTCGCGGATACCTTGCCGGATCGAAGCGATGCAACAACTCGGCTTCGCGCATCTTTGTCAGCGCGACATTCGCGACCTTGACATGGCCGAAGCCACGCATTTGCAGCGGCAGCGCCGCGATATCGATCGCGACCTTGAGCCGCTCGGGCGTCAATGACGGCAGCAACGACTCGATTCGCTCCCGATAAGACACGATGAGATTGCGCTCCATGCGGCGCTCTTCCGTGCGCCCGAAGAGATCGAACACGGTGCCGCGAAGACGACGGCCGCGCGCCAGAAGCCGCATTGCCGGCAACATCCAACCGCCAAGCCTGATCTTGCGCGGCGGCTGTCCGTTCTTCGCGCGGCTGAGCAATGGCGGGGCCATGTAGAACTCCAGTTCGAAGTCGCCGTCGAACTGCTGCCTCAAGGACTCGGCGAATTCGCCGTCGGTGTAAAGCCGGGCAACCTCGTATTCATCCTTGTAGGCCATCAGCTTCAACAAGGCTTGCGCCACGGTTCGCGTCAAGGGCAGGCTCTCGTCACCGCCGAGCGACTTCTCCACCCGGCGAACCTGTTCGACAAACTCGCGGTACCGGCGTGCGTAGGTCGCGTCCTGGTAGCCGCCGAGATGGCGTACCCCGCGCGACACAATCGTCTCCAGCGTCTCGGGTCCGGTATTCACGCGACGGCCATGCTCGTCGAGCAGTCGCTCGATGGCAGCGGGATCGTGCGCCGCCAGGCGGCCGAGTGAGAAAGCGAGCTTGTTGTTGTCGACTGCCACGCCGTTGAGTTCGATCGCGCGCTCGATCGCGGGCAGGCTCACCGGGATCAATCCGCGCTGCCATGCAAATCCCATGGCGAGAATGTTGGAGACGATGGAATCGCCGAGAAAGTCTTCGGCGAGGGCCTGTGCGTCGAGCGTCTCCACCCGATCGGCCCCGGCCGCGAAACGGAGTTTTTCCAGCAGCAGAGGGATCTTCAGGCTCGCATCCGGATTGTTCAGTGATTCGGCCACCGGCACCTCGTGCGTATTCGCGAGGATGCGCGTGCGTCCGTGGCGCACCGTCTGCAGAGCATCGGGCGACGCGCCGACCACGAGGTCGCACGCGAGGATGGCGTCGGCCTGCTGCGTGTCGATGCGTACCTGGTTGAGACGCTCGGGCACGTCGGCCATCCGCACATGGCTCAACACCGAGCCGCCTTTCTGGGCGAAGCCCATGAAGTCGAGGACGCTGGCGCTCTTGCCTTCAAGATGCGCCGCCATGGCGATCAATGCGCCGACCGTGACGACACCCGTGCCACCCACCCCGGTCACGAGGAGGTCGTAAGGGCCAGTCCATATGTGCGACGCCGGTGTGGGCAACGCCAGGACGCGTTGCGCGAAGTCGCCGCCGCCCGCGGCCAGGGCGCCCGCCTTCCTGCGTGGCTTGCCGCCGATCACGCCCACGAAACTGGGACAAAAGCCCTTCACGCAGGAATAGTCCTTGTTGCAGCTGGACTGGTCGATCTTGCGCTTGCGACCAAGCGGAGTCTGCAGCGGCAATACGGCCACGCAATTGCTTTGCACCGTGCAGTCTCCACAGCCTTCGCAGACCCTGTCATTGATATGGATGCGGCGTGCGGGGTCGACCAGTTCGCCCTTCTTGCGCCGACGGCGCTTCTCGGCCGCGCAGGTCTGCTCATAAATCAGCACCGTCACGCCTTCGATTTCGCGCAGGCGTCGCTGCACGGCGTCCAACTGGTCGCGATCGTGGAATTCCGTGCCCTCTGGAAAGCGCTGCCTGATCGTGTCGTACTTGCCGATGTCGTCAGAGACCACGACGACCTTCTTCACGCCCTCGGCCTCCACTTGCCGTGCAATGCCGTCGACGCTGATGATGCCGTCCACGGGCTGGCCGCCCGTCATTGCCACGGCGTCATTGAACAGGATCTTGTAGGTGATGGTTGATCTGGCGGCAACGGCCTGCCGGATCGCGAGGTAGCCGGAGTGGTAATAGGTGCCGTCACCAAGGTTCTGGAACACGTGCGGCACGCGCGTGAACATCGCGTGCGAGACCCAGTCCACGCCTTCGCCGCCCATCTGGATCAACCCTTCCGTGTCTCGGTTCATCCAGGTGGCCATGAAGTGGCAGCCGATGCCGGCTTGTGCGTGCGAGCCTTCGGGCACCTTGGTGCTGGTGTTGTGCGGGCAACCGGCGCAGAAATAGGGCAGGCGCTTGACAGCGTCGCTCGCATTGGCAAGCAGGTCGGGCGGCGTGAAGTCGCGCACGAGATGCCGGCGATCCAGATCGGGGAAGTGTGCTGCGAGCCAGTTCGCGACAATCTCGATCAACCTCGACGGCCTCAGCTCACCGAGCGCGGACACGAGCGCTCTTCCTTGCGCATCCGTCTTGCCGATGATGGCCGGGCGCACAGGCAGGTTGTAAAGCAGCGAGCACAATTGCTGCTCGACCACCGGGCCTTTCTCTTCAATGACCAGCACTTCGCGCAGACCCTCGACAAATGACAGCATCCGCGTGGGCTCGATGGGATAGGTGAGGCCGAGCTTGTAGATGCGAACACCGTGACAAGCGAGAGTGTCGAGCGGAATCTCCAGGCGCCTCAGCACCTCCACGAAGTCGTAATGCGCTTTGCCTGAAGTGACGATGCCCACGGTGGCCGCCGGCGCATCGACGATGGTTCGGTCGATCGCGTTGACGCGCGCGAATGCACGCACGGCATCCAGTTTTGCATTAAGGCGCTGCTCGATCCTGAGAGAAGGCAAGTCGGGCCAGCGGTAGTGCAGTCCGTCGGGCGGCGGCTGGTAGCCGGTGATTCGCCGGATCGTATCGGCGTCCTGCCATGTCGCGACTCTTGCATTCACCAGATCGAGGTCGATGGTCGACGCGCTTTCGACGACTTCGCTCAAGGCGGTAAAGCCGACCCAGTTGCTGGAAAAGCGCGACAACGCCCAACCGTACAGCCCGAATTCGAGGTACTCGGCGACGCTGGCCGGCGAGACGACCGGCGCATGCCAGGCCTGGAACACCTGGTCGCTCTGGTGCGGCATCGACGACGACACGCAGCCGTGGTCATCGCCGGCGACCATCAACACCCCGCCATGCGGCGATGCGCCGTAAGCGTTGCCGTGCTTGAGCGCATCACCAGCCCGGTCCACACCGGGGCCCTTGCCGTACCACATCGCGAAGACGCCGTCGCAGGTGCGCTCGCGGTCGGCCTCGACGCGCTGCGTCCCGAGCACGGCGGTGGCAGCCAATTCTTCGTTGATGGCCGGCAGAAACTTGAGTCCCTGTTTCTCGAACCGCGCGCCGGCCTTCCACACGGCCTGGTCGACCATTCCGAGCGGCGAGCCCCGATAGCCACTTATAAAGCCCCGGGTGTCGAGACCGGCGGCCGCGTCGCGGGCGCGTTGCATCAGCATCAGGCGCACGAGCGCCTGTGTGCCGGTCAAATAAAGCTTCCCTTTGTTGGCCCAAAGGGCATCGGAAAGCTGGTAATCAGTGCGCAGGGCGGGTGTGGCTGGTTCGTTCATGGCGCAACTCCGGTCGCCGGGGAGTCTACGCCTCGATGTGCAGAAAATGCTTCCTGTTTTCCTCCAAATATAGGCTTCTGTAGAACGCCTGTTCTTTGTGGTTTGCGATTCTAAGAATAATCAGGCGGCCAGCACGATCAGGCCGATGAGCCAGACGAGTGCGATCACGACCGGAAGGTCGTGCGCCGAAAGAGGGAAGCTGTCGAATGGATCTTTCATGGCAGCCGGGGATCGTCGATGTCGATGCCGCCATGCTCGCGTTCTTCCGCATTGGGCGCTGCGCGGAATACGAAGAGGAAAGTCAACCTGCGAAGCTTACTTGCGATGATCCCCAAAAGCGTGTGCTATTACCGGTCCCGCGGCGCAGAGTTGTCAGTCGTCGAGAGCGCCCGGACCGCGGTCGAAGTGCTGTAGCACCACCACCAGCGCGATCGCAGCCGCAGGCATCAGCAACGAATTGATGAGCCCGACGACAATTGGCGCCACGAGCAGGAAGAAGCGAAGGCCCCAGCTGTACAGCACTCCGGCGCGCTTCAAATAGTCTACGGCCATCGGCAGCCGCTGCTCGCGCTCCGGGGATCCGACTGGCATCGACATCACGAAGCCCGCATGGTTGTAATAGCGCATCGACATGGCCGAGCAGACGTACGAGGCGAACAGCGTGGCCATCAGCAGCAACTCGAGCACGTTGCCCACGTGGAAAGCTTCGAGGCTCCTTGTCGACCTGCCGCCCAGCGACGCCAGGATGCTGATGCAGCCCATCAGCGCCAGCGCCGCAGTCGAGGCGCTGATGGTGGCCGACATCAGCGAGTTGCGCAGCAACTGAACCGCCAGCACCTCGGTTCCGCGCTCCCTCGAGAGTGCGCTGACCCAGGCCGCGCGCAGGAGCACATGAGCCGATCGTGCCGTGGCGTGCGGATCCCGGCGTGCCTTGGTGAGTAGCAGGATCTCATAAGCGGCGATCAGGAGCAGGCTGGCGGCGAGCGCCAGCCAGGGGACGTAAGTCTGCATTCGCAGATTATTGCGCCTGCTTCACCAAGCTTTACAGTGGCTTCACTTTGCGGGAGTGAACTGCCGCGAAGCTCGGGTCGTTGCTTTGAATGTGGCCGCCCTGCGCGTCGGAAGATCCGGCCTGGCGGCGGCCGAATTTTGCAGGAGTACAGCATGAACATCATCAAGCCCTCGCTGATTGCCTTGGTTGCCGCGGCCGGCCTGATGGCCGGTGCGGCGCAAGCGCGAGACGACGTCCAGTGGTCAGTCACGATCGGCACCCCGGTCTACACCCGGCCGGCGCCCGTGTACGTTCCGGCCCCTGTCTATACACAGCCCGCGCCCGTGGTCGTGTATCCCGGCTACCGGCACTATCGGGCGCCGTCACGCTGGGACCGCGACGGCGACGGCATTCCCAACCGATATGACACGGTCTACAATCCCCGATGGGACCGCAATGGCAATGGCGTTCCAGATTGGCGCGAGCATCGTCGAGACCCGCGTTGGGACGGCCGTGACGACCGTCCCGGGTGGGGGCGCTGAGATCTTCTGAGATTTACTCTGTCAGGTCTGGGGCTGCGACTCCGGGCCCAGCCCGATCGGTGCAGGGGCAGTGTTGACGATCTTGCTGAACAGTGGCCGATAAACATCAATTGCCGGATGTCCGGTAAGGGGATCGCGATTGGCGCTGAAGGCAGCGTCCAATGCTGCCCAGTCTTCGGCACTGAGGGTCCGCTCCGCGGCGGGGAGAATCTTC
>DASTGE010000448.1:0-2547 GCA_035719405.1 Burkholderiaceae bacterium | reverse complement strand
ACCACCGCACCGGCGGCAAGTGGCACATCTACCCGATGTACACCTACGCGCACCCGATCGAGGACGCGCTCGAGAACATCACGCACTCGCTGTGCACGCTCGAGTTCGAGGACCAGCGGCCGTTCTACGACTGGCTGCTGGACAAGCTCGCCACGCTCGGGTGCCTGCAGCGCCCCCTGCCGCAGCAGATCGAGTTCTCGCGCCTGAACCTCACGTACACGGTGATGAGCAAGCGGTTCCTCATCCAGCTCGTGCGCGAGGGCCACGTGGACGGCTGGGACGATCCGCGCATGCCGACGATCGTGGGCGCGCGCCGCCGCGGCTTCACGCCCGAGGGATTCCGCCTCTTCATGGAGCGCGCGGGGATCTCCAAGTCGGATTCGGTGATCGACTACGCCGTGTTCGAGGACACGCAGCGCGAGGTCCTGAACGACACCGCGCCGCGGCGCATCGCCGTGCTCGACCCGCTGAAGCTCGTGATCGACAACTGGCCCAGGGGGCACGTCGAGGAGTGCTTCGCGCCGAACCATCCGCAGAAGGCCGACCTGGGCAAGCGCGCGGTGCCGATGAGCAACGAGCTGTGGATCGAGCGCGAGGATTTCATGGAGCAGCCCTCGAAGGGCTACTTCCGGCTCTATCCCGGCAACCAGGTGCGGCTCAAGTACGGCTTCGTCGTGCGCTGCACCGGCTATTCGAAGGGCGCGGACGGGCGCGTGGACGAAGTGCACTGCGACTACCTTCCCGAGACCAAGTCCGGAACACCCGGTGCGGACAGCGTGAAGGTGAAGGGCAACATCCACTGGGTGTCGGCGCTGCACGCGCACGAAGCGCAGATCCGCCTCTACGATCGCCTCTTCCGCGTGCCCAACCCGGGCAAGGCGACCGGCAACTACCTGGACGACGTGAATCCCGATGCCAAGAAGGTGATCCGCGCGTTCGTCGAGCCGGCGTTGAAGAACTGCGGGCTCGAGGAGAGGTTCCAGTTCGAGCGCCACGGGTACTTCGTGCGCGACCGCGATTCGACGGCCGACCGGGCGGTGTTCAACCGCTCCGTGACACTGCGCGATTCGTGGGGCGCCGGAAAAGGCTGACGCCGCTTCCGTGGCGGATGTATTCGAGCGACTCACGCAGCTGCTTCGAAGCCGCAACGCGCGCTTCCGCGTGATCGAGCATCCCGCCGAGGGAAGGTCCGACCTGGTCGCGGCGATTCGCGGCACGGTGCCCGGTCAAGGCGCCAAGGCGATGCTCTGCAGGAGCAAGGACGACTCCGGGCAATTCGTGCTCGCCGTCCTGCCCGGCGACAGGAAGCTCGATTTCAGGAAAGTGGCGATCGCCGCCGGCATGCGCAAGGCGACGCTCGCTTCTCCCGAGGAAGTGCTGCAGCGTACCGAGTGCGTGGTCGGCGCGGTCCCGCCGTTCTCGCTTTCGGCCGACATCCGGCTCGTCGTCGATCCGGCGCTCGTCGAGAGCCATGAGGAGATCGCGTTCAACGCCGGACGGCTCGACCGCTCCATCGTGCTCGACTCGCGCGATTACGTGCGCATCGCCGAGCCGCTGCTGCAGTCGCTTTCCATCTAGGCACTCGTTGCCGCGTGCGCAGCTGTCATCTGGAGAGACTGAGCTCCATCCAGTCGACCCAGCCCCTTCCGGTGAGTTCAGCGTGGAACTCATCGTATGGTTCCGAGAAGGGCGCGACCCAGCACGAACACCCACGGGGCCAACAGCACGAGTGCAACAACACTGGCCAGAATGCGTGTAGTTCGCGGCGTCTGAGTATGCAGCTTGCTGGCACGACGGTCAGCCCAGAGAAAACCGGCCGCGCAAACGGCCATAGTCAGGAGATAAGCGGCTACCCCAAAGAGGCCGGCCAGCATGATATCGCTTAGCCCGAGGCCGTATTTCACCGACGTTCCCAGCGCGATCGCCCAGAGTACGAACGGCAATAGTCCGACCCCAATCAGCACATTCGGACCGGTGAATTTGCCCGTGGCTTCCATGAGTTCCAACGACTTGTTGAGTTGAGCGGTCGGTCAGGCGCTTGGGCCTCGCGACCAGCAGCCCTTCTCGTCCCCTTCCGGGCTGGCATCGAATACCTCTGGTTGTTAGCCCAACGTGTCTACTTTTCGGGTCAAGATTCCCGTCCGCTCGAACGCGTTGTTAGCCATCACAACACACCCCAAAACCGTAGAGCGCAAACAGACACAACGCCGCCGACGACTGCGCCGAGCAACGCGGTGGCCTTAGCAGGGAGGCCTTGCATTGCACCGCGCCGATATTCGAGCCACGAAAGAGCGCTCGTCCAAATCAGTCCGACGGAGAGGATGAGCAGGGCCATCGAGAAAGCTGCAAAGAGAAGTAAACCCGTCCCGACGTCGACAAACACGAATGGCACCCAGCCGTGGCTTGTCACCGCAGCCAATGCTAGGGCGGTCGCCGCGACGAGCAATACAACAATGGCCTTAGTCAGCGGCGTCATTTTGTGATGGCTAACGACTTGTTGAACGGCCGGCCACGAAGCCCATTGCGGGAGCCAGGCGCACCATTTCT
>DASTGE010000447.1:0-2828 GCA_035719405.1 Burkholderiaceae bacterium | reverse complement strand
CGTACGACGCCCTGGGACGCGTCGCCTCCAGAACGCAGACGGTCAATGCGAACCCCACGAGCAAGGCTTTCCGCATCGACTACGCCAACGGTCCAGGCCGGCCAACGGGGCTCACCTATCCCTCGGGTCGGGTCGTGGCCTACGGGTTCAATGCAGGCGGCCAGGTCACGTCGATCACCGTCGACGGCGTCACCGTGCTCGCCTCCGCGGAATACCTGCCCTTCGGCGCGGTGCAGAAATGGGTGTGGGCCAATGGCCAGGTCTACGAGCGTACCTATGACCTCGATGGCCGCGTAGATACGCTCACCACGGGGCCGGCGACAGGGACGTACGGCGACCTCTCGCAGGTCTTCGGCTACGATAGCCTCAACCGCCTCATCTCGGCGCAGCTTGCCGCGGGGCAGAGCCAGGGCTTCGCCTACGACGCCAACGGCAATCGCACGAGTGCCACGATCAATGGTGCAGCCACGACCTACACCTATCCCACCACGAGCCACCGCCTCACGAGCTTGAGCGGCGCCACCACGCGCAGCTTCACCTATGACGCGGCGGGCAACACCGCCTCGAGCGCGGGTATCACCTACGTCTACGATGGCCGCGGTCGCATGAAGCAGGCGGGCAGCACGACGTATCTCGTGAATGGCCAGGGGCAGCGCGTGAAGAAGGCGAGTGGCGCGGCGGAGACGTACTTCGCCTACGACGAGGCGGGCCATCTCATTGGCGAATACGACGGCTCCGGCTCCCCCATCGAGGAGACGGTGTGGCTGGGCGACATCCCGGTCGCGGTGCTGAAGCCGAATTCGGGGAGCTTCGATGTCTTCTACATCTGGGCGGACCACCTGGGCACGCCACGGCTCATCACCGATGCGGCCAACAACAGCCGGTGGGAATGGCCGAACAATGATCCTTTCGGGAACAACGCGCCGAACGAGAACCCCGGTGGGCTGGGGGTCTTCGCCTACAACCTCAGATTCCCGGGGCAGTACTACGACGTCGAGTCCGGTCTTAGCTACAACTACAACCGCGACTACGATTCCAAGCTAGGCAGATACATCCAGAGCGATCCCATTGGATTGCGCGGTGGGGTCAGCACCTACGGTTACGTTGCACAAGACCCGCTGGCACTTATCGACGAAACCGGCCTTGATGCCTGGAACCGCGATCCTGGATTCCGGTGGAAGCCTGGCGGCCCGCACGTTCCGAATCCTGCGTCGGTGAACCCGAACTTGTGGCTGTTCACCAATTGTGTGCAGCGCTGCTATCCGGACGTCATAACCATAACCGCGACCACAAACGGGCATTCGTCTGGGGCCCACGCGGCCGGCCAAGCGATCGATTTCATCATGCCGGGTGGCGGCGCCGGTGCAAATAAGGCGCTTTGCTGTGCGCTTGAATGCGGCGCGAAGTTTGTGCAGGACGAGTATCACTACCCCTCTCGGAACTCGACGGGAGGGCACATTCACGCGCAACTCATTCCGGGTCAGGGCGGTGCCACTGGTACGGGGTCGAAGCCGAAGCCCACATGCCAAAGCTGCAGCACGGCTGCCGGGACAGGAGTCAACTGATGAAATTGTTCAGCGTGATAATCGTGCTTGCCGCGACTCTCGCATTGCCGACCCATGCGATAGATCTGCCCAAGTACGTGGCGGCCCCCTACTCCAAGGAACTTACTCGCTGGCTGAAAGCTCACCCCCAGTATCGTCTGGCCAACAGCGTCGATTGCGAATGCACCGAAGAGATTGCCACAGTGCGAAAGGGTCAAGGCGGGGTTTGGAAACCGATGCCCGGTTATGAGCCCTACTTTGCAGCTGCCGACTTCGATGGTGATGGAGTCAAGGACTTTGCTGTAGTTGTACGTCCTGACACGGGCACGCTCCCGACCAAGATTGTTGTATTTCTTCTCGACCGTCATGGCCGGGCCAAGGAGGTGGTCGACAGCAATGTTCGCGAGTCCCGGATAGATCACTTTGCGCTCTTTGTTGCGCCGGGCGAGGGGAAACGCAAACGGCTGCTTTGGGGCGCATTTGCCTCTGAAGGTGAGGAAGTGCAACTGCGCGGCGCGCATTAACGGTCTCAGGTTGCCTACAACCTCAGATTCCCGGGGCAGTATTACGATGCGGAGACGGGGAAACACTACAACTACTTCAGGGATTACGACCCCGCCATAGGCAGATACATCGAGTCAGATCCCATCGGCTTGAACGGCGGACCCAACACGTTCGCCTACGTTGAGTCCGACCCCGTAAGCAATTTCGACCCGAGCGGACTCGTGACCTACATGTGCACCAAGCCGCTCCACAAGCTTGGTGGCCACGGCCTGCGGTCTGGTCCAGATGTTCCGGGCAATCCGCTCTATCACCAGTACATCTGCGTTCCCGACGGGAAGGGCGGTCGCACGTGCGGTTGCGTATTCCGGTGATGCCGGGCCGGCATTCCGATTCATGCCGGGCCACCGTTCCGGCGCATGTCGGGCCGGGTTGAAGCGGGCGAGCGACACTCGGCGAGACAGCGGCCAGTGGCGAGCTTGTCGACGAGGCGCCGATCGACCGCCGATTGCGCGGTGAAGTCGAAGTCCTCGATGCGTTTGAGGTACGGGAACTTGGCGGATTGCAGGTTGAGCGCTACGCGCTTGTTGTGGCGCGCACGGATCTCGCCATCCAGGAGCGCCCAGGAAATGGGTGTTGCTCCACTGCTGGGCGGCGGCTTGCTGCGAGAGGCCGTCGAGCTGAGCGGCGGCGGAAAGCTCGACGTCACGCGGAACTTCTACACTACGCTTCGGGACACGACCCGGTTGCTGGACTGGCCACAGGACCTCGAGAGGCACGACG
>DASTGE010000446.1:0-6693 GCA_035719405.1 Burkholderiaceae bacterium | reverse complement strand
ATGGAATTTCTTGGTGAGACGAAGTTTTGTTGAATGACGATAGGAGCGTGCTGGATGAAGCGGGTCAAGCGCTGGGATAACGAGGCGCCCCACGAGCTCGCGCACACGCTCCAGCTTCACCTCACCCCCGATCTTCAGCCGCCGAATTCTATGCACCACGAGCCGGTTCTCATAGGTGTGTGGCCGCTATACCGAAGTTTTCGGTCAGGCACTAGTTAGCGAACCCGAGGAACAACGCTTGCCACACGGTCGCTGATCTCGATCCTTTGCAAAGGAACGACCATGGCAACTCGCGTGTCCGCTTCGGTGGACGTGTTGATCCCGACCTGCAACCGGCCCGCGGCACTGGCGGTTACGCTCACGTCCCTGTTCGGCCAGACCGAGCGTCCACTGCGCATTGTCGTGTCCGACCAAAGCGACCCCGGCGATGCTGCCGTTTCCACCCCGGAGTTGAGCGCGGTGCTGCGGCTGCTGCACGCCTCCCCGCTTCACGAGGTGGCGCTGCTGAAGCACCTGCCGCGCCGCGGCCTCGCGGAGCAGCGCCAGTTCCTGCTCGACCAGGCGCGCTCGTCCTACGCTCTGTTCCTCGATGACGACGTGATCCTCGAGGCGGATCTCGTCTCTCGCATGTTGCGCGCCATCCGCGCAACACGGTGCGGCTTCGTCGGCAGTGCCGTGATCGGTCTGAGCTTCATCCATGACGAGCGCCCGCACCAGCAGGCGATTGAGTTTTGGGAGGGCGAAGTCGAGCCCGAGTGCATCCTGCCCGGCGATCCCCGATGGGCGCGACATCATCTGCACAGCGCCGCGAACCTCTGGCATGTGCAGCAGCGACTCGGCCTGGATGGCGCGCATCAGCGCATGTACCGCGTCGCCTGGGTCGGCGGGTGCGTGTTGTACGACACCGCGAAGCTTCGCGAGGCCGGGGGCTTTGAGTTCTGGCGTCAATTGCCGAGGGAACACTGTGGCGAGGACGTGCTGGCCCAGCTGCGCGTGATGGCACGCCACGGCGGATGCGGATTGATTCCCTCGGGCGCCTACCACCAGGAATTGCCCACCACCGTGCCAAGGCGCGAGGTGGATGCGCCGCGTGTGCTCTCCGACCTCATCCCGCTCGGGGCCCCGGCATGAACTCATCGCCGTCCAGCGCCAAGAGGTTGGAGGAAGTTCATCGCATCGCTGTCCTGAGGCCCAACGCAGTCGGCGACTTCGTATTCGCCTTGCCCGCGCTTGTCGCTTTGCGCGCCGCCTATCTTGAGGCCCACATCGTTTTATTGGCGCGACGCTGGCATCGTGAGTTCCTGCGCGAGCGCCCCGCTCCGGTTGACGAAGTGATCGAGCTTCCCCCTGTGCCTGGCGTCGGCGCCAGTCCAGGCGAACCGGCAGACCTTGAGCGCATCGACCGGTTCGTGGCCGAGATGCAGTCACGCCGCTTCGATCTGGCGCTTCAGATGTACGGCGGCGGCCGCTATTCAAATCCTTTCCTGCATCGCCTGCGTCCAGGTCTGACCGCCGGGCTGTGCACCGCCGACGCCGCGCCGCTCGACCGCTCCATCGAGTACCGCCCTTGGCAGAACGAGCGTCTGCGACTGCTCGAAGTCGTCGGCCTGGTGGGGGCAACTCCGGTCGATCTGGCACCGCCGCTGGCGGTTATCGAGCGCGACCACGCTGAACTGCGCGCCTGCATCGATCTGCCCGAACGACCCGTCGTCGTCCTGCAGCCCGGAGCAACCGATCCGCGCCGGCGCTGGCCCGCCGAACGCTTCGCCGCGGTCGGCGACGCGCTGGCAGGGCTGGGAGCGATGGTCGTCATCAACGGTGATGCCGCCGAGCGCGCGCTGGCTGCGTGTGTGGCACAAGCAATGCATGCGTCGGCGATCGATGTGTCGGGATCGTTGTCGCTGTCGGGCCTCGCTGCCCTGCTCGAGCGGGCAACGGTTCTGGTCTCCAACGACACTGGCCCGCTGCACCTGGCCGATGCGATCGGCACTCGCACAGTGGGCTTGTACCTCGTGCTCAATCTCATCACTTCCGCGCCGCTGGTCGGAGCCCGTCAGCGGCATCGGTTTTCAATCCGCACCATGTGCCCCGTCTGCGGCGCGGAGAACGTGCACGTCCGCTGCCCGCATGATGTCTGCTTCATCGACGACATCGAGACCGATCAGGTCATTGGGCTCGCGCTCGAGGCCTTCAAAGAGTCAGCGGCCTGCGCAGCAGACGCCGCGCTTGCCTGAGCACCTCGTCGACCCGGGTCCCGTCCGGGTCCCAAACCGCGCGATGGCGCTGCTGGTCCAGAGGCGCCCAACGCTCCATTTCGGACGCGCGGAACACGACCACACTCGGCACGCGCAGCGCAGCCGCAATATGAGATGTACCTGTGTCGTTGCTGACCAGCAGCCGGCTGCGCCCGATCAACGCGGCGAGTGCGCCGAAAGACACCGGGGCCGCTGCCTGTACGACAGGCACCTGCATCGCCTGGGCCAGTTGACGCGTCAACGGCAACTCCTGCTCGCTGCCGCTCAATACCACGGGAAGCCCGCTGTCTTTGGCCAGCGCGTCGGCCACCACCGCGAAGTGCTCGACGGGCCAGCGCCGCTCATTCGCGCGCGCACCCGCATGGACGCACAGGTATCCGCCTGGAGGCAGCGAGCGCACTTCGGGATAACCGTCCCATTCGGCGTCGTCCGCTTCGTCCAGCGGAAACTCAAGCCGCTCGTCTGCCACCTCGGCCCCGAGAAACTCAGCGAGGCTCAACAGCCTTCGCACCTCCGACCCTTCACGGGGATAGGGCAACAGCAGCGGGTCGTCGGTCGGCCCGGGGGCGAATCCAGCGCATGAGCGTGCGCCGAGCAGCCGAACGATTGCGTCGGTCATGCTGCCGTCACCATGCATCTGGATCGCGAGATCGAACCGGCTGCCTTGTACCTTTCGCAGAAAAGCCGGCCAGGCGCGCACGTCCGGTACCTGCTCGGGCAGGCCGGGAAAACCAGGGAACGGAAAAAACCCGTCGACATAATGTGCAAAGCGGCGAGTGAAATCCCGCGCCCATGGCAGGCCGATCAGCGTAAGGCGTGCATTAGGCAATGCGTGCCGCAACGCACGCAACGCAGGGACGGCACAGAGCATGTCGCCGAGCTGGAGCGTGCGAAAGACTGCGACGCGCTCTGGTTGCAGCCTTCTCAGAAAGCTGGGCAGATCGGGCATGGCTGAGGGAGAGACCAATCGTTGCGATCCTTCAGTGCGGTGGCAAGCAGCGTGCGCCGTGCACGATCGGCCGCTCGCCGACGCGTTCCTGCGAATTGCCATCACTGTGGCGAGACCTACAATTTCCCTCCCTTTTCTTCCACAGCCCTTGGCTCTACACCATGCACCGCTGTGCTTCTGCCGCGGCCCTCGCCGCTGTGCTCGTCGTCGCGCTGCCCGCCCACGCGCAGGTTCAGCGCAGCTTTCCGGCAACCGCGCTACGAGGCAATGCCGTTTTCGGCCAGCCGCCGGATTTGCTTGTCAACGGCGCCCCGATGCGCCTTGCGCCCGGCGCCCGCATCCGTGGCACGAACAATATGCTCGTCATGTCGGGCACCCTGGTGGGCAGCAAGGCCACGGTCAACTACACGGTCGATGGCGTCGGCCTGGTGATGGACGTATGGATCCTTACCGACGAGGAACGCGCGAAGAAGCCCTGGCCCACGACCCCGCAGGAAGCACAGAGCTGGCAGTTCGATCCGGTCGCGCAGGTCTGGAGCAAGCGATGAAGAAGGTGTTCATCAAAACCTTCGGTTGCCAGATGAACGAGTATGACTCGGACAAGATGGCCGACGTACTGCGCGCGGCCGAAGGCTACGAGCCGACGTCCGACATCGACCAGGCAGACCTGGTCCTTTTCAACACGTGCTCGGTTCGGGAGAAGGCGCAGGAAAAGGTGTTCAGCGACCTCGGCCGGGTAAAGCACCTCAAGGAAAAGGGCGTGGTCATTGGCGTGGGCGGCTGCGTCGCGAGCCAGGAAGGCGCGGCAATCGTCGAGCGCGCCCCCTACGTCGACATCGTGTTCGGTCCGCAAACGTTGCACCGGCTGCCGGAAATGCTCCGCCAGCGCGAAGCGTCGAAGCGACCCCAGGTCGACATCAGCTTTCCCGAAATCGAGAAATTCGATCACCTTCCACCGGCGCGCGTCGAAGGCCCTGGTGCCTTCGTGTCGATCATGGAAGGCTGCTCGAAGTACTGCTCTTACTGCGTCGTGCCCTACACGCGCGGAGAGGAGGTCTCGCGGCCGTTCGAGGATGTGCTCACCGAAGTCGCCGGCCTCGCAGACCAGGGGGTCAAGGAAGTCACGCTGCTCGGGCAGAACGTGAACGCTTATCGCGGCCACATGGGGAATACGGACGAAATCGCTGACCTCGCGCTGCTCATCGAATACGTGGCGGAAATCCCCGGCGTCGAGCGCATCCGCTACACGACCAGCCACCCCAATGAATTCACCCATCGCCTGATCGATGCGTACGCCAAGGTGCCGAAGCTCGTGAGCCATCTGCACCTGCCGGTGCAGCACGGCAGTGATCGCATCCTCATGGCGATGAAACGCGGCTACACGACACTCGAATACAAGAGCACCGTGCGCAAGTTGCGCGCCGTCCGCCCGGACTTGAGCCTTTCCAGCGATTTCATCGTCGGTTTTCCCGGTGAGACCGAGGAGGATTTCGCCAAGCTCATGAAGCTGGTGGAGGACGTGGGGTACGACGCCAGCTTCAGCTTCATCTTCAGCCCACGCCCAGGCACGCCGGCCGCTGCCCTTGAGGACGGGACGCCGCATGCCGTCAAACTGCACCGGCTGCAGCAGTTGCAGGCAGCGCTGGAGGCCAACGTTCAACGCATCAGCGCGTCGCGGGTGGGGACGATTCGACGGATTCTGGTCGAAGGCCCCTCCAAAAAGGATGCATCAGAGCTGATGGGCCGCACCGAATGCAACCGGATCGTCAACTTCCAGGGCCACCGCCGCCTCATCGGGAACATGGTTGACGTGAAGATCACCCAGGCGCTGCCGCATTCGCTGCGCGGTGAAGTCCTGACGCATGCGGGCGAGGCGCTGCCCGCCTGAGGTCCACCTTACCGCCTGCCCCATCCCGCCCACAACAGGCCGACCGCGCATGCCACGACCATGGCTGCGTAGGTCGCCATCTTTCCGTCGTGCCCGAACACAACCAATCCGGCCAGCAAGGCGACGCATCCGGGCCCGGCAGCCCACAGCAACAGCCTCTGCCATGACACGCCCTTGAGCTCCGCCCGCCACATCAGCTTCGCGGCGAGGGCGGCGATGAGCGAAACGGCGATCGCGGGTGTAAAAAAGTTGACGACGTGGTTCAGCGCGTCGAAGGCGTCCACGTGAAACTCCTGCCCGAATTGACGATCATCAAGCGCGTGCCCTGGGGTGTCTTCAAGATAAGGGCTTGATCGGGGCCGAAATTTTATAATCACCGCATGAGTGTTTTCGCTCTGGGCCTGAACCACACGACCGCGCCACTGGACCTGCGTGGTCGTTTCGCGTTCAACCTCGACCAAATTCCGCGCGCGTTGCTGGCCCTGCGTGAGCGCATGCAGCAGGCATCCCCGGAAGCCGCGCTTCTGTCAACCTGCAATCGCACCGAGCTTTACGTGGCCGCTGAGGCGGAACGGACGGACAAGTTGCTTCGCCCCGCGATCGACTGGCTCGCCACTCATGGTGGCGTCGCCAGCGAGCAGTTGCTTGCTCACACGTATGTCCGCGAGGACAACGCAGCGGCACGCCACGTCTTCCGTGTCGCTTCCGGCCTCGACTCCATGGTCCTGGGTGAGCCGCAAATTCTGGGGCAGATGAAGCAGGCGGTGCGCGAGGCTGATGCCGCGGGAACACTCGGCACGACGCTGCACCAGTTGTTCCAGCGCTCGTTCTCGGTGGCCAAGGAAGTCCGCACGTCGACCGAGATCGGCTCGCACTCGATCAGCATGGCAGCGGCAGGTGTTCGCCTCGCCGCGCAGCTGTTCGAAGACCTGGCCGAGACGCGCGTGCTGTTTGTGGGTGCAGGCGAGATGATCGAGCTTGTCGCCACCCATTTCGCCGCACGCACGCCGAAAGTCATGGCGGTCGCAAACCGCACTCTGGAGCGCGGGGAAAAGCTCGCCGTGCGCTTCGGTGCTCAGGCGCTGCGGCTGGCCGAGCTGCCGGAGCGCCTGCACGAATTCGACATCGTCGTATCCTGCACGGCCAGTTCGCTGCCGATCATCGGTCTCGGTGCTGTGGAGCGCGCACTCAAGGCACGTCGACACCGCCCGATGTTCATGGTGGATCTTGCGGTGCCCCGCGACATTGAACCCGAGGTGGGCCGCCTGTCAGATGTCTACCTCTATACGGTTGATGATCTTTCCGTGCTGGTGCAAAGCGCCGGCGAGAAGCGGCAGGCAGCAGTGCAGCAGGCCGAGGCCATCATCGAGACGGGCGTGCAGAGTTTTGCGCACTGGCTTGAGCAGCGCTCGGCCGTTCCGCTCATTCTGGCGCTCAATGCACAAGTCAATGACTGGCGTGCGGCAGAAATCGCTCGGGCGCGCAAGCTGCTTGCACGCGGCGAGGACGTAGACGCCGTACTTGAGTCCCTGTCCCGGGGATTGACGCAAAAGATGCTGCACGGGGCGTTGGCCGAGCTGCACGCTAGCACGGGCAGCCAG
>DASTGE010000445.1:0-3577 GCA_035719405.1 Burkholderiaceae bacterium | reverse complement strand
CCTGCAGCCCCGGCCTGGACTGGTCGTGGGTGCGCTGGGCACGATGAGTCCGGAGCTGCTTGCACGCCTGCGCAGCGGCTGGGAACTGGTGAACAACCGCTGGAATCAATGGGTGCTCAACTACTCCCGCGTGCATCAGTTCGAGCTGCTGCAGCAACTGGGCGTGCGCTCTCCGCAATGGCAGGACCTTGCGCTGCTACTCGCGGGACTGCTCGCATCCACCGGCCTTGCAGGCGCCGCGTGGGCCTGGTGGGACCGGCGACGGCAGGATCCATGGCAGCGCCTTCTGGCCCGTGTGCGGGCGACACTGCTGCGCCTACAGGTGCCCGTGCAAGCGCACGATCCGCCGCGTACGCTCTCCCGCACGACGCGCGCCACGCTCGGGCCTGTCAGCGCGAGCATCGCGGAGCTGCTAGAAGACCTGGACCGGCTGCACTATGGGCCGCAGGCTCTCCATCGCCCCCCCACGCGCTGGTGGCGAACCTTCGCGCGATCGTGCCGGCAAATGAAGCACCTGCAGCGGTAGTGCGACACGACAGCGACGCCGGACCTGCCTCGGCTGCGGGCACGCGCTCGACATAATCCGGCGATGAAACGCAGTCATCGACAACCCCTCGCAATCGCACTTGCCACCGCGTTCCTGCTGGCAGCGTGCGCCGCGGGGCCCAGTGAAGCCGCCTCAAGAAAAAAGCCCTCGAAGCAGCGCGTCGCGCAGAGGGTGCTCATCAATGACGCTCCCGATGTCGTCACCTACGGACGCCGCGACGATGTGATGCGCTTCGCCGCCGAAGCGGCGCAGCACCAGGGTCTGGACCGCGAGTGGGTCGAGGCACAGCTGGCACGCGCACGCTATCAGCCGACCGTGGCGCGACTGATCATGCCCGCGCCTGCGGGCGCCGCGAAGGACTGGGCCGCTTACCGCGCACGCTTCGTCGAGCCTCAACGCATCTCCGCGGGGCTCGCCTTCTGGCATCAAAACGCCGAGTGGCTGACGCGCGCGGAGGACCGGTACGGGGTACCTGCCGAGCTCATCGTGGGCATTGTGGGCGTGGAAACGTACTACGGACGGATCACGGGCAACTTCAGCGTGCTCGACGCGCTGGCTACCCTCTCGTTCGACTTCCCGGCCGGACGCAGCGACCGCAGCACCTTCTTCCGGCAGGAGCTGGAGCAGTTCCTCGTGATGTGCCGGCGTGAAGGGCTGGACCCGACGAGCGTGAAAGGCTCATACGCCGGCGCGATGGGGCTGCCGCAATTCATGCCGAGCAGCGTCAACCGCGTGGCGGTCGACTTCGATGGCGACGGGCACATCGATCTGCTGAACAGCCCTGCGGACGTGATCGGCAGCGTTGCGCACTTCCTGGCCGAGGCCGGCTGGCAGCGTGGAATGCCCACGCACTATGAGGTACAGGCGCCGGTGGAGACGCGCGACCGGGCCCTTCTCCTCGCGGCGGACATCGTACCCAGCTTCACGTCAGAGCAAATGGCCGAGCGTGGCGCCGTGCTGTCCGACGCGGGTCGCGCGCACGACGGCCTTCTAGCGATGGTCGAGCTGCAGAACGGCGACGCCGCGCCGAGCTATGTGGCCGGCACGAAGAACTTCTATGCCGTGACTCGCTACAACTGGTCGAGCTACTACGCGATGGCAGTGATCGAGTTGGGCGCGACGGTGAGGAAGGAGCGCGGCGGCCCTCCCCCCGGCTCTTTTCAGGAGGCGGCCGGAGAGAGAGCAAGCGACTCCAGCGCAAGCCAAAGGATTCCCTTGCCGCCCGCAGGGGGAGAGAGCAGCAGGGAGGGGGCACCGCAAGAACCGATCGCGGAAGAGCGTCGATGAGCTTCCCCCTCTGCATCCCCCGCCGAAGCTTTCTCGCCACCCTGCTGCTGCCTGCCCTGCCCGCCTTTGCACAGCAAGTCAAGGCCGTCACCGTCGCGCGCGGCCTCGAGCGTCCGTGGGCGCTGGCCTTCCTGCCCGATGGCCGGATGCTCGTCACCGAACGGCCCGGACGACTGCGACTCGTCGCGTCCAACGGCCGTGTTTCGGCGCCGATCCAGGGCTTGCCTGCCGTCGACGCACGCAACCAGGGCGGCCTGCTCGATGTCGCGCTGGACCCCGGATTCGCGGACAACCGACTCGTCTACTGGAGCTATTCGGAGCCGGGACAGGGCAGCGAGCACGGCACGAACGGCACCGCGGTGGCACGTGGACGACTGGATGACGGCCGGGTCGCCGACGTCCAGGTCGTCTTTCGACAGAGTCCCAAAGTGGAAAGCACGCTTCACTTCGGATCCCGTCTGGCCTTCGCCCGTGACGGCCGGTTGTTCGTGACGCTCGGCGAGCGTTTTGTGCGCAAGGACGACGCGCAGTCGCTCGACAACCATCTCGGCAAGGTCGTGCGCATCGAGGCCGACGGCAAGGTGCCGCCCGACAACCCCTTCGTCAACCATCCGGACGCAAAGCCCGAGATCTGGAGCTACGGACACCGCAACGTGCAAGGCGCGGCGATCCATCCGGAGACCGGCGAACTGTGGACCAGCGAGCATGGGCCGCAGGGCGGCGATGAGGTGAACGTCGACCTGCCCGGACGCAATTACGGCTGGCCGGTCATTACCTATGGCCGCAATTACGGCAGCGGCACGCGCATCGGCGAAGGCACGGAGAAGCCGGGCGTCGAGCCGCCGGTGCACTACTGGGTGCCGATCTCCATCGCGCCGAGCGGGATGGCCTTTCTGACGAGCGACCGCTATCCGGGATGGAAAGGCAATCTGTTTCTCGGCGCCCTGCGCGGGCAGTCCCTGGTGCGGCTGCAGCTCGACGGCCGCAAGGTGGTGAAGGAGGAACGCCTGCTGACGACGCTGGGTGAGCGCCTCCGGGACGTGCGCCAGGGCCCCGACGGCTGGCTTTATGTGCTCACCGACAACGAGGATGGGAAGGTTCTTCGCCTGATGCGCTGACTGCATCGGGGCAGACTTCACGCGTGTCGCCGCCCACGACACAAACGTCCGAACCTGACACATCGCCTGCGTCACCGTTGCTTGCCACCTCCGACGTCGACGCCAGGCCGGCCCGGCTCCAATCGACATTCCGGGAGCGAAGCAGCGGGTCGAGTTCGTGCGCGGGCATCGGTGAGCCGAAGAGATAGCCCTGCGCGAAATCGCATCCGAGTCGCGCGAGCAATTCGCGCTGAGCATCCGTCTCAACGCCTTCGGCCACCACCTGCAGTCCGAGGGCGCGCGCCATCGAGATGATCGCCGTAACGATCGCAACGTCGCCGGCCGCGTAGGGCAGCTCGCGGACGAAGCTGCGGTCGATCTTGAACTTGTCGATGGGCAGCCGCTTGAGGTAGGCGAGCGAAGAGAGGCCGGTACCGAAGTCGTCCACGGCGATCCGCATGCCCTGCTCGCGCAAGCCCGTGAGCGTGGCGATGTTTGCGGTGACGTCCTCAACCAGCGTGTGCTCGGTGATTTCGATTTCGAGGCAGCGCAAATCGGCGCCCGCACGCGCCAATGCATCGGACACCTGCGAAACAAGAGCCCCACGTTTGATCTGCCGGCCAGAGACGTTGACGGCCACGAACAG
>DASTGE010000444.1:0-3255 GCA_035719405.1 Burkholderiaceae bacterium | reverse complement strand
AGGGCAGCCGCGGGCAGTTCGAGCAGCAACGGCAAGGTGGGGCGCTGCGACGGCAGCGCAGTGGACAGCAGGACAGGCGGCTGGTCCTTGCGACGGAGCACGGCTTCTCGTGCCGGACGCGAAAAGCGTCGCCACCGGGCGTTGACGGCCGGCAGCATCAACGCTCCGACAGCAGCCAATACCGCACCGAGCACCAGGAACACGGCCCACGGAAACCCTGGCACAGTGGCGAGCAGCACGCAAAGGCTGGCCGCGACCAGAAGCACGCGGGGCTTGGCAGTGATTTGCCGGCCGATGGCATCGCCGAGGTGGCGGTCTTTCCCTTCGTCGGTCGTGCGCGTGACCATCAGCCCGGCCGCCATTGCCGACAGCAGCGCCGATATCTGCGCCACCATGCCCTCGCCGATGGTGAGGATCGAATACTTGAGCATCGCGCTGGACACATCCATGCCCTGCTGCATCACGCCAATGGCCAAGCCGCCGATGAGATTGATGACGATGATCACGATGCCTGCGATCGTGTCGCCCTTTACGAACTTCATCGCGCCGTCGAGACTGCCGTGCAACTTGCTTTCCTGCTCCAGCTCGCGGCGTTTGCGCCGCGCCTCGTCCTTGTCGATGAGTCCCGAGCGCAGATCCGAGTCGATCGACAGCTGCTTGCCGGGCATGGCGTCGAGCGTGAAGCGCGCCGAGACTTCGGCCACCCGCTCGGCTCCCTTGGCCACGACGATGAACTGGACCACGGTGATGATCAGGAACACGACCAGGCCCACCACCAGGTTTCCGCCGGCGACCATGTGTCCAAAGGTATTGATGATGTGGCCCGCGTGGCCGTGCAGCAGGATCAACCGCGTGGTGGCGATGGACAACGCCAGACGGAAGAGCGTGGTGATGAGCAGCACGCTGGGGAACACCGAGAACTCCAGCGCCGAGACGATGTACAGCGACACCAGCAGCAGAACCACGCCGATGGCGATATTGAGTCCGACCAGTGCATCGATGAGCAACGGCGGCAGGGGCAGCACCATCATGGCGAGGACTGCCACCACGCCGGCCACCAACAGCAGGTCGCTGTAGCGTGAACGGCCACCGGCCGGCAGCTCCAAAGGTGCTCGCTGGGAAGGCGGCATCGCGCTCGTGGTCATGTGATTCATCCCTTTGACGCCGGCTTGTTCTGCTCCTCCGCGGCCTGACGCCTGGCGGCAGTCAGGGCGGCGTATCGCTCCAGCACGTCGTGCACGTATCTCCGCGTCTCGCGGAAAGGCGGCACCCGCCGTCCATGACGTTCCACGGCGCCCTCGCCCGCGTTGTAGGCGGCCAATACGAGCGACAGGTCATTGCCGAAACGCTGCTGCAGCGTCTTGAGGTAATTGGCACTGACCTCCAGATTTGTTCGCGCGTCATGCAGCGCTCGGGCATCGGAAACGCCGAATCGGCCCGCGGTGCCCGGCATGACCTGCATCACGCCCATGGCCCCGGCTTTGGAAACGGCCTTGGGATCGTGGCGTGACTCGACATAGGCGATGGCGTGCAGCAGCAAAGGGTCGATGTCGTACTGCCTGGCGATGGTGTCCACGTCGGGGGCCAATTGCAGGGCACGCAGTTGCGATTTCGGCGCCGCGACAGGCGGCGCTGGGCGCGGGGAGGGTTGCACGAGCGGCGCGCGCGGGTGAGCGTCTTCGAGAATCAGCGACGACTGCGCGACCCTCCCGCCGTAGAGTTGAAGTTGCCGTGATTCCCTTGCCGGTGGGTCAGCCGCGATTTGCAACCCCGGACAACCCGCCAGTGTCAGGCTGTACTTCGCGGCCTGACGTTGCGTGAGAGCCGATTGAAGAAGCTCGCAATCCTGGGGTGACGCGCACACCGCCTGGGGCGCGAGCATGGCCGTGGCCCCGGCCAGACTCACCAGTCGTGAGAAGCCGCGAAGCCCGGGCCGGAGAATCCTCTTGGTCATGTTCTTTCCCGCCGGGACAAGGTCGATCCGCCTCACTTGCGCCGGCAAAGTCATTCGCTTGCGGCGTGAGTGCGGGGGTCGTGAGGAGCGGTTCAGTTCCGGCGGATCTTTTTTGGGCGCGGCTGAAGGTAAAGGTGCCCGATTGGGTAGGCGCGTGTTTGTAGGACTGAACCAGCGCGAAATTGAACAGCAGATCTCTTCGCCTCAGCCTGGCCGTCGACCGGTGTTACTGAGCCGTCCTCGTGCGGCCTCCACGAACGCATCCACGGGCAACTGAAAATCTACGCCGCAGGTTTCCCAAGAGGCCGCCAGCTGTCGGATCGCCGCCCGTGTGCCACGTGAGAGCGCCCCTTCCAGGGGATCGTCGGCCACCGCGCGCAACCTCTCGCAGTACAAGGCCCGGGCAATGGCGTTCTGCGAGACCAGCACGAGCAAGGCACGCAGGGCGCGGTCGAATTGGACATCACTCATCGCCGATGCCGAACGCATCGACGGCTCGGCCCGCCATGCGCACAGATATTCCACGGGACCCAGGCTGCGTGTGCCTGGCGCCTGCGCCAGGTTCGCCAGTGCCCCCCCCCACGCCGCGCGACGGCCACCGGGCAGACGACCGGTGCGCATGGCTTCGACCAGCGTGTCCGCCACGGCGGCCATCGCCGCATCGGATCCCTGGTCGCCGATGGTGCACAACACACCGATGAGCGCCGGGTACAAGGCCGGACCGAGCGCGGCGCACAGGCGCTCCAGCAGTTGCACACGAGCCTGCATCGCGGGCAGGTAGGCACAGCCGTCCACCAGCAATTGCGCCGCGCCGAGCCAATCGGGGTCGATGCGCAGCTCGGGACCGGCAGAGGGTGCGTCATTCATTGCCGTTGACGCACAAGGCGCAAAAGAACAGTCGCTCGATGTCCGCGCCGTCGAGGCCGCTGTCGGCCGGGCTCACATGCAGCGATCCGGCCCGCGCCTGCCCCAAGGCCGGAAAGACGCAATCGCTCGAACCTGCGCCCACTGAAGGGCCGCGCATCGGCTGCGGAGCTGCGCCCAACCCGGTGTGAGGGTGCAAGCCAATGAATGCAGACGACAACGAAGAAGTGATGCTCGACATGGAGCAGGTCCTTATTTCCAACGACAAATGCGACGGCGTGACGATATCGGCCGCTTCCATCTCCGTTGAGTGGGGCGCGCCCTATCTAGGGCACGACGCAGCATGACACCTGCTGTGCGGTCTGTTGAAGTTGAGCCCGTGCTGATGCAGCGAAATGCCCGACATCAGCCAACCACCTCAACCCAAGGAGAGACTG
>DASTGE010000443.1:0-5807 GCA_035719405.1 Burkholderiaceae bacterium | reverse complement strand
CGGGCCGAGTCCGATCGCATCAGCTGGCCGCGCAGACTGTCGCGCGCGGGCATGCCTTCGTGCTTCAGCGCCGCACGCTCCATCGACATCCAGCGTGTCCCCACGTCGGGATCGGAGAGGAACGCGGCGGCCATGATCGGCTTGATCGTCGAGGCCGGCATGGCGTCGTGGAACACCGCAGGGTTGAGCAGGGCGTCAGGACGGAAGCGCACCGGGTAGGGCAGGCGTTTGTCGCAGCGCGGATCGCGCCCGGGTCCGTCGACCTCCTGCCGCGCGCAAGGAGACATCGACCCGGCCAGCGCCTCGATGCGTCCACTGCCGATGTCGATCACCGCCACGGCTGCCATACGCACCATGGCCTGCTCAAGAAGGCGGTGGCCGATCGGCTTGCCCTGGTCTTCGGCGCGCTGCACACCGAGTGCGCGGCACACGTCCTGCCGTCCCGTGTAGCAGGCAGCCATCTTCTGCGCGAGCGACTGCAGGCCGGGGTCGATCGTGAGCCGCACCGAGAATCCCACGTCCACCGCGGCGCCGTCGAGCACGATGCGGTTGGGGCCGAAGCGATAGCCGGATGCCGCGCTCGAACCCGGGCTCTCCGCCTCGGTGTAGAAGCGATAGAGCGGGCGTGACGGCTGGCGCAGCGCCTCCAGCGGTTCCAGCAGCTTGTACAGGGAAGGCGGTACGGCCCAGCGCGGATCGTCCACGGCATCGGCCAGCCCGGGCTCACCCGGCAATGGTGCCGGTGCCCTGGCGGCGCCGGACATGGCGGGCATCGCGCACAGGCGTGAGTGCAGGCTGCCCCCGGCGGCGATGAAATGGCTCGGCTCCGCATCGCGTCCGTTGCGGCCCGTGTGGCCCAGATAGATGCAGCCGGCGATGCCGTTCCACGGATTGCGGCGCATGACGTGGTGGGCATTGATTTCGACCTGCTGCTCGGGTCGCCAGCGGGCCAGCGTCGCCGGCGTCACCGTCCCTCTCCATTCAAGGGCGTCGAGCATGCGCGCGTCGGCACGCGACAGCGCGTGCAGTGCGCCCGTAAGGTCATCGCAATTGAGCGTGAAGACGCGGCCCGGATACTGCGGCGTCTCCACGGCGTGCACGAGGCTGTCGCGCGCGATGTTCAACCAGCGCGCGCCGTCGAGTCCGACGGGCTGGCTCACGCGTCCGTTGGGCCGGGAACTGAAGCGCAGCAGCGCGGCGTCGAAGGCGGCAAGCTGCGCGGCCATGTCCTGTGCATTCCATGCGTCCCGGCATTGGGGCAGTCCGCTGGCCACCTCTTGCGCAGAGGGCGATGGGGCAAATCCGCGCGTGCGGACCGCGACCGAGCGTTCGAAGGTCTTCAGCGCCGCCAGATGCCGCACGCTCACATAGCGGTCCTTCTCGTTGTGAAACCCCGCGAGACGCGCCTTTTCGTCAGGTCGTATGACGCCGGGCAGCAGGAGCACGCCGAGCATCACCGGCAGCACCGCCGCGCTCGCAGAGATCGCGAAGTCGAGCAACGAGCGGGTAGTCTTCTCAGACATGACGTTCAACCGCGCTTCTTCGGGGTGGAAGGTCGACGTTGAGGCACATCGCAAGGAAGGATAGGTTGACCAGCAGCGAGGTCATGCCGTAGCTGACGAACGGAAAGGTGACGCCCGTCAGCGGCAGCACGGCGAGGTTGCCGGCCACGGTGACGGCCAACTGGCACAACGTCAGCACGACCCAGCCGACGCTGATCCAGCTGAGCAGCGCCTGCCCGTCGTACGCGACATGGTCCGCAGACGCTACGAAGCGAGGCTCGCCGCGCGTGACGCGGCCATGGTGGCGGATCAGCCGATGCAGCCACAGGGCAGCGCCCAGCGACAGGCCCCAGGCCGCATAGGGGCCGAAGACGCCGACCATCGCCGTGAACGTGTAGTCGCTGTGAACCTGAGCCGGAATCCCGCGGCATTGCGTCGCGGCGGCATAGCCGCACCACGGTACCGCGCCCAGGCCGAAGCCTTGTGGAGGAGCGGCATGCTGGAACCATGAGACCAGTGCGAGTTGGTCGTTCGTCGAAGCCAGCGGAGCGGCAAGGCTTTCCAGACGCGCTGCGGTGACGGTGTGGACCGGTCCCACCTCGAACAGCGCAGCCGTGACCGAGGCGATCCAGGCGACGAACAGAACGATGGCGAACAGGAACGCCCAGCCACCGGGCCCGCCACGCTGGTGCCACCACATCGCAATGGCCGCCGCGACGAAAGCCCCGCCCGCGTAGCTCGCGATCAGCAGCGGGCCCATGTCACGCGTGACCACCTGCGCGCCGACGAGCACGCCCACCACCAACAACAGCGGCCACGCATAGCGTCCGAATGACAGGATCGCTCTTCCCTCGGCCAGCCGCTTCACGAGAGGGCCCGCGCGCAGGAAAAAGAACCAGGCCGCGCCGAGGATCAGCCAGACGCGGCCCAGCTCGGAGGTGAGCTGGCGCATGTTGGCCAGACCGATGCCGAAGACGGCGAGCAGTCCGATCGCGGCCAGCACGATGAAGGCAGCAGCCAGCATTCGACTGCGAATGTGCCGGGCAATCGCGCGCGCGGCTTGGCCGGCCATCGACAGCCAGCGTCCCAGTGCCCGCGACAACGGCCTGCGCAGGAACACGAGCACCGAGAACGAGAGCATGCCCATCCACAGGTGCCCCTGGTGGTACAGGGCAAGGTAGCGGTTCACCGCATGGCCATGCGCCGACAGGTCGAACAGCAGCAGCCACCCGATGCCGGTGAGAAGTACAAGCCCGGGATAGCCCATGCGCGAGCTCATCGACTGCGCGACAGGCGGGCGGTGACTGCGGCGCGCGATCCCGAACGCCAGAATGATCGTGCCGATTCCTGCGAGCCACAGCACGAAAGGTGCGGGAATGCCGGGCAGGAACGTGTCGATGCGGGCCGGCTCGAAGATGCCGTGGCCCGCCAACGGCCAGGGCACGCGGGCAGCCCAGCCGGCGGCTGACCAGGCCAGCAGTGCCACACCCACGCCCAGCGCCGGCGTCGTGCCTGTGCGGCTGGCCCGCAGCATGATGTAGCCGAGCATCATCGCGCCGGCCCACTGCCATCCTGCAATGCGCATCAGCTCGCGCATTGCCTCGTTCTTGCGTGCCTGAGACAACGACTGCCGCGTGTCGGACATCAGTACGGCAGCGCCCGACAGAGCCGTCGCGCCATCTTCCGCGCATGAGGGCAACGCAAGCGCTGGCGAAGGTGAGGGCAGCAACGCCTGGGCGACCAGGGCCGGGGTGGCGCTGCGTCCGTCCAGCGCCGCGGCGAGAAGCAGCACGGCATTCGCGCGTGACTCATCCTGGGTCGCGGATGCCGCAGGGGTCAGCGCGGCATCGGCCCATCTCATCGCACATTGCAATGGCAGCGGACCCGCGTCGCTGCCCGCCTGCAATTTGAAGCGATCGAGATAGGGCTGGATGTCTGCCTCGACTGCCGCGATCTCGTCGGAGGTCTCGCGCAATTCGCCCAAGCCTTCGCGTCCACGCAGTCGAAGCGCGTCCAGCCGCGCCTGCGCCTCCATGACGGGCATGGCGAAGGCATGCGCGGCTTGAGCTGAAGCCTGCTTCAGCACATGCGGTACTGTCGACACAGGCTCCGTGCCGGAAATGCTGCCCGTCAACCCGCACAGTCGCTGCCGCAGCAGCGTTTCCGCAAGCCTCGCGTGCAGTGCGCAGACGTCGGGAAGCACCGGCGGCGGCAGACCATCGACGCGGAATCCGCGCTCGGCGAAACGCTGGTCGCGTCCGTCCCCGAACTGCGCGACGCGCTCAAAGCCCGGCCATATGAGGGCGATCGCGGCCAGCACCGCCATCATCTCGAGAAGGGGCGACCAGAGTGCGGCCCAACGGATGCCTGCCGCCCGCTGCCGGCCCATCATTGCGGTGGCCGTCATCAGTGCACCAAGCGGACTGGACTTGCATCGCCGATCGGGATCAGCGGCCGCCGTGCGTCGCTGTCAGCCGATCGTTCCGCGCGCGCCCCGCCCAGGTCCGGCCCAAGCGGCACGACATCCCCGACCCTGAAGGGCGGCGGGCTGTAATAGGTGCGGATCAGGCCCGCGCCGCCCGGGCGACGCAGCACGACCTCGTACTGCGTGCGCGTTCCCGCGTGACGCTCGATGGCACCTCCGGCGACCGCTCCGCCCACTGCGCCCACGATGCGCGCGATCTGGCGATCGTCGTGACCTGCCAGGCCCTCGGCGACGATCGCGCCGAGCAATCCGCCAGCCACCATGCCGGCGAAGCCTGAAGCCGGCGCAATGCGGGTGGCACGAATCAATTCGACGACGGCGCAATCACATGCAGGATCGTTGCGTGCGGGCAGAGGCGTGTTTTCAAATGCCTGCTCGGTCGGCTGCATCGTCCCCGGCCTCGGCACAGGGTCATAGACGGGAGGACCTTTGGCGAGATCTCCTCGGTGCACCTCTGCACCAGAAGCGCCAGCAAGCGTGTCCTTGCCGAGCAGCAAGGGTTCGTCGAGAGTCTCGCTCACGAACTGGTTGCCGACCCGCAGCGTGGCAACGACCTCGCTGTCTGGCGTGATGCGGTCTTCGGCATTGACGACATAGGTGCCTTCGTAGACGCCCGGCTGCAACTCGTGCAACTCGACATCGTGCGGGACACCTTCGATCTGCAAAGACGCGATGCCGCCAGCCGTGCCGTAAAGGCTGAAGTTCAACTGCGTCCCGGAGCGCAATTCGCGCACCCGTTCCACATCGAGCGCCTCGATATGAGCCGCCGCGCTCGCGATTGCCGCGCCGGCCCATTGTTGAGCCGTTGCAGTGCCGGTAATCGAGACGAGCAGCGCCGCCAGGACGCCTGCGATCACCCGGCGCAGGAAGGCCATGATCTCTCCCAATCTGCCTGGGAAAACACCACGAAAACCCTTCAATGTCCGTCCTTTCCTTGCGGTCGACGGACATTGCTTCATCTACTAGCGTCCCACGTTAGCGGACAGTCGACAAGGGGGCTTCATCCCAAGGATCGGGGTTTCTTTCTTCGCATCGTGTTGCGGCTGCTTTACGTTGCAACACATTGGTGCCCTTCTATTCCCGACTTGTTTTTGGAAATTGATGCGAGGCCGATGGAGGAGGACTGCGCGTAGAGCGCACCGGTTTGTTGCGGGTGGCATGCGAGCGCTGTTCAGCGGCCCAGTTCACGTCCGGGCCGTTTCTTCACTCATCCTGTTGAGGACGAAGCTTCGCTGGCCCGTGAAAATCGGGTCAGGGAGAAAATAAGTGGAAGCAGTTCAATCCATTGCGCCGGCTCGTCCGCAGCGGACGGCGGAGGCCGTCCCGGCTGCACTGGCGGCGAGCCGTGTCATCGAGTCGTGGCACGCACTGAAGACAAAGACCGCCGTGCTGCTCAACCGTCCGCAACGCGAGGCGGACTGGCTGCCCAAGCTCGAGGGCCTTTGCCTCGCGGTGCGCGAGATGACGACGCAGGTGCCCGACGCATCGTTATATATGTTGCTGCAGACCTCGCTGAGGGATGCGGTGGGCTACAGCGCGCGTCATGCGCTTTTCTGTGCGGTCGTTTCACAGCTTTGCGCCGAGCGCATGGACCTGCCTGCGGCGGAGGCGGACGCGCTGTTTCGCGCTGCGATCACGATGAACGTGGCCATGTCCATTCAGCAAGACCAGCTGGCGCTTCAGTCCACCGGCCTCTCAAATGAGCAGCGCCGCGTGATCGATGAGCATCCGGCTGCGGGCGTCGCAATTCTTCGCGAGGTGGGTGTCAGCGACCCGTTGTGGCTCGCCATCGTGCGTTGGCATCATCAGCCGTCTGAAGG
>DASTGE010000442.1:0-5380 GCA_035719405.1 Burkholderiaceae bacterium | reverse complement strand
ATGCGAGCGCGGATGGCGGAGCGTTCCTCGTCCAGCTTCGTTGCCAGCAAGGTGAGGTTCTGGTCGCTCTGCTCGCGCAGCAATCCGAAGAAGCGTTCCTCATAGGCCGGCAGATTGTCCATCTCCAGGCGATGAAGCTTGGCGAAGTAGTCGTCGGCACTGGCCAGGGATGCGTCGAGCCCGCCGGACATCGCGGGCCACTGCCGGTTGAATTCTTCGAACCTCTTCTCGATCGAATTGCGCAGTTCCGACCCCCTCGCCTCACTGGCACGCAATTCGGCATTGAGCGTGCGCTCGACCTGGCCCGTCACCTGATCGAGACTGTCCAGGGTCACTTCCCTGCCGGTCGCCGCGTAGCGCCCCTCGATGTCTGCAGCGAAGGCCGGCGCACGCCCGGAAGTTGGATGCTGCCTGCTCAGCTCTTCGAGCTTGCGCCGCATCCCGCCAATATCGCCCATGATTTTCAGGCCTCTCGCATCTTCTGCATTCTTTGCCGCGAGCGCCTTCTTGTGCATTGCCTCCTGCTTGCCGATGCGGTCATCGAGGACGGCAAGGTCCGGCCGTGCCGCGCGCTCCGCAGTCAGGCGCCGGTTCAGGTCGTTGATGTGCGTCAGCAGCGAGGCGACATCCACGTCGTTCCACATCAGGTTCGACAGCGTCTGGCAATGCAGCAGCTGCTCCTGATGCAGGTCTTCTTCCGCGGCGATCTTTCGAACGGCCTCTTCAAGTTCGCCGATTTGCGCACCCAATTGCGCAGCCTTCTCCTTGTACAAGGCAAGCTTGCCCTGATTGTCGAACCCGAGCACCCAGCGGCTTCGGTCGTTCACCGGATGCCTGTCGTTCTTCTCGTGCCGCGACGAGTTGTGCTTGACCAGGCCCTCGCGCGTCACCGCACGCGTCGCATTACGGAAGGCCTGAAGCGTGTCTGCGCATTCCAGGTCGAAGTGAGCCTTCAGCTCTTCTCTCACCCAATCGCCGAAAGCACCTCCCGCCACATTGAGCTTGCGGACCAATGAATTCGGGCCCGGACTGCGACCGGCCGTCTGCGGAACGACGCGGAAGTACACGAGGCGCTCCCCAATGTGCCGCTCGTTCAGGTAGGCGGAAACAGCGGCATAGTGCTTTTCATCGACGAGGATGGACCGCGCGAAGCCTCCCAGCACGCGCTCGATCGCGCCCTGCCATTGCGCGGCGTCTGACTTCACTTCGATCAATTCACCAGCGAAGGGAAGCTTGTCCTCGCCGATCGAAAGCTCCTGCGCCATCTGTTCCCGCAGGTCGACCAGCCTGGCCGGCAGGTTCGACTTCTGTCGCTCCATCGCCTTGACCTCAGCGACAACACCTGCGAATTCGTGGCTCGCCGTGCGCAATCGCTCCTTCAAGCCGTCCTTGCGCTGTTCGAAATGCTCTTTGAGATCGCGCGCCTTCAGCACCCGTTGCTTCGCGGCCTCCACCCGCTGCACGAACGACACGACATCGTCCGCCATCGGCCAGCCCATCACATTGCACGCCCGGGCTGCCTGATCACGTCGGGCGATGCGTTGCGGCTTCTCTTCCTCGGCCGCATGAATGTCCTTCTGCAGACGATCGAGGACATCCGCGCCCATGTCGAGCTTCTGCCGCTGCAAGTCGGCAAGCTTTTCTTGCTCATTCGCGGCCACGCAAGCCAGCCGCTGCGCCTCCTGCTCCGACGCCTTGCGATCGACTTCGAGCTCCGCAAGGCGCTCGTCGAGCAGCGCCTTGCGGCGATATTCCCTGTACGGGTCGATGGCGGTCTGTACCGCCATCAATCCGTTCTTCGCGAACTCGCATTGGCCGAGTTCGACGTGCTCATCGCGCGCGGGCCGCAAAGTCTCGATCTGCCCGCGTGCCGCGACGACCTCCTGGTGGGCATCGTTCAACTCGCCGAATTCGTTGACGAGGCTCGCGGCGATCTCGAACGTCTCCGGCTCGTCGAGCATGAAGTCGCGCAGAAAGACGTTCAGGTCGCCGAGGTTCTTGGCTGACTGGGTCTTGTGCAGCAAACGCAGCGCGCGCTCGTTGTCGATCCCGAGAAGCCGCCGGAAGCGCTCCTGGTACGCGCTGAATTCCGGATGAACCTTTGCGTCCGGCAGGTCGTGCTTGAACCGGCGCGTATCGAAGTCGCTCTTGGCGAAAAACTCCAGCTCCTGAATGTCGAACTCGCGCTCGAGGGTGAGGTAAACCTTCCTCGCATCGCCACGCGCGGTCGAGTTGCCCTTGACCCAGATCACCTGCGCAAGGACGACCACCCGCCCATGGTCATTGTGGTAGGTCTCGGCGATGCCCGACCACGTCGTGCCGCTGCGAAGGTACTGGGAGACATATTCGCCGCTGTCTCCGGTCTGCTGTGCCCATGCGCCTCGCAGATACGTCATGATGGTGCGGTCGCGGCCATGCCGCTCCGCCTCCCGAGCCGCCACGTTGAAGTCGACCCACCCGGGTGGCGTGGTCAAGGCGGCATGGGCATCGAGAATCGTCGATTTGCCGGAGCCTGAGGGGCCTACGAACAGGTACCCTTCCCTCGGTATCTGGAAGTCGAAGACGTTCGAGAAGGTCCCCCAGTTGAAGGTCTGGATGCGCGTCAGGCGAAACTGGTCGCCGCCGCCGTCGAGAAGCGCCATCAGTTCAGGCGGATTCATTCTTCGTCCTCTGCTGCATTTGCAAGGCTGTCGAGCTCTCCGACCTCAACAGGAGCGCTTTCGTGATCCTCGGGCCGGCTGCTGGCAAGCGTTCCGTACGTCCTCGTCAGCTCCTGGATTTCCTCCGCCGTGAACAGCAGCTTGAGCGTCGGCGACACCTCATATCGTTCGTCAGACCCACGGATGCGCTGCAGCAGGCTGAGCTTCTTGGCCTTCTCGACGGCGTTCACGATCTGCCGCTCGAACCTCGCGCGATCAGGATTGCTGTCACGCTCGAAGACGCTGAGGTACTCCTTCATCTCGGCAAGGGACACCACCGCTCGCTCCGCCTGCGCATCGGCCTGCGTCAGCCGCTGTCGCAAATACAGCAGCAATGCAGTTTCCAGAAACGTCAACGATGCCTTTCGCAGCAGGACGGGAATGTCCAGTTCGTCGGAATCGACCTGCCGGGTGAACGCCACTCGCTGTTCGTGGTCGATGACGACTTCGAGAAACAGCTCGTGCAAACGCGACCGGATGACCGCCTCGTCCCTCCGCAACACCGGCCAGAGCTTGGAGTGACGACGTGCATCGACTGATGGGCCGAGCAGAAGCTGGACGAGCACGCGTCGCGTGTCGATGGCGAGTGCGCCGGTATCCCCCTGGAACAAGCGTGACTCCACGGCAGATTCGAGCACGGACGAGTCGACCGCAATGTCTTCGTCAAATTCATTCGACGAGTTCAAGATATCTCTCCCTCAGAAAATAGACGGCGGGCACCCGGGCCTGACGTTGCACGGCATCCGTGCCCTCCCAGACAATCACCTCCGATCCATCGGTGATCTCGCCGTGCCGGGCGCCCAGCGCGATGTAGCCGATGACGCTGCCGAGTCCCTGCTCCGCCGGATATTCGGTCAATACCTGCCCGATGGAAGCCTGCGAATGCTTTTCCAGCATCGTTCTGATGTGCCGCTTTAGCGTGCGAAAGTCGATTTCCGATTGGCGGACGAGTTCGCTCACCGTTTCGAGATCGAGTTCGGAAAGCTCCGCATCTCGCATTGACGAGTCCGTCACGCGTTGTGCAGGGTCGTGCATCACCCATTGCGAGACGGAACGGATCCGGCTGCTCGACTGCATGAGATCGAATCCGACCTGCTCGTTCGGCCGCACGAGATGCTTTGCCGACAGTGCCGCCTGCGTCGCATCCTTCAAGAGGTTGTGCAAACGACGGTGCTCCAGGAACTCACGGCTTTGAACAAAGCTCTTGAGACTGCGCGCGAAGTGCTGCAGCACGTCGTGCACGCCGCGTCCTTCGTTGAGAAGTGCCCCGGTCAGTCCCAGAAGGAACTTGCGCTCGTGCGACTCCAGGGTGCGGGCAAAGGGACGACCGGCGACTTCATCGAGAGATTCGCGCAGTGTCGCGGATTGCTCGCTGTCGGTCAGCAATCGCCAAAAGGCATTGAAGGTCCGGCCCGCATCGCTCTCACCGATGAGATCGACACCCGCGAAAAGCTGCTCGAGCACATCGCCGCGACTGCCCTCGTTTTCCATCAGGCTTTGTCGCAAGCCGCGATTGAGCCGCTCGAATTCGTCGCGAACGCTTCTGAAGTCGGCGGCGAGTTCTTGCGCCAATGCGATGATTTCGCGCGCCCGTTCGATGGCGCGATCGTTCGGCAATGCCTTGACGTGCCCACGTTCCACTTCGGCGATGGCCCGGTCGATCCGGTCTCGCTCGGCGCGCAATGCCGCAAGGCGCGCCTGGGGGCTCGTGTTCGTCTCGTCCGAAAGCCGCGAAATCTGCTGAATGACCAGCGAGAGGCGACTCTCGGTCGCCGTCGTGCGCGGCTTCAGCAGCCCGGCAACGAATCGCAACGCGGTCAGTGCGTCCGCCGAAAGTTCATATTCCTCTTCACTCGCGCCGGCCGGGAACCGCCGCGTCAGCCAACCTTGGTTCAGCCATTCCGCCACATAGGACTGCGGAGTCTGCGGCAATTCCTCGCCGCTCGCGCGCAATGCGTCGATGTCGCGTCCCAGCCGCTCGTGAAGCACCGAACTCGGCAGCGATTTGTCCGACCCGATGAAGAGCGATTGCAGCAGTGCGATGACAACGGGCGCCTTTGTGGCAGCGAGCAGGCGCCACAAAGGTTGGTCGCGCAAATTACGAAGCGCGGCAGCGCCGCGAAGCGCCTTCATGTATCGGCGCCGACGGCAGATTCGTCGACCTCATCGTCCTCCGTCGGAAGCAGCGAGACAGCCGGCAATGGGACCGCGGCATCTGCGGCGCTCAAAGGCAATTCCTGCACGTCCCGCAGGCCTCTCTCGATGGCACGGGTGCGCCGCCCGAGGTCATCGAACTTGTTTGCCGCGGCCACGATGGACTTCTTCGTCGAGTCGATGATCTGGCCGAACTTGCGGAACTCGGTCTTCACCGTCCCGAGAATGCCCCACACCTCCGACGACCGCTTTTCGATGGCCAGGGTGCGGAAGCCCAGGCGAAGACTGTTCAGCAGCGCGGAAAGCGTCGTGGGGCCGGCCACGACGATCCGATGGTCGTTCTGCAGTGACTCGGCGAGGCCCGGAATTCGCATGACTTCCGCAAACAGGCCTTCCGTCGGGACGAACAGGATGGCGAAGTCGGTTGTGTGCGGAGGGCTCAAGTATTTGGAGGAAATCTTCTTGGCCTCTGCGCGGATCGAGGATTCGAAGGCCGCCACAGCCTGTTGCACCACGGTTTTGTCCAT
>DASTGE010000441.1:0-3621 GCA_035719405.1 Burkholderiaceae bacterium | reverse complement strand
CGGGGATCGAGAACGGCCGCATTCAATTGCAGGAATTGTTCCGCTTCGACTCGCGCGGCTGGGGCGACGACGGCCGGGTGCGTGGCGAGTTCGTCGGCTGCGAGGCGGTGCCTTCGTTCTACGACGGCTTGCGCGAACAGGGTGCCGCATTGGATTTAACGCTGTTCGACCGGCAGGCGGCCCCATGAGCCAAGGCATGATCGTGATCGCGATGACCTCGGTGGTCGCGCTGGCTGCTGCACTGCTGGCCTGGGCACTGATCGACATCGCCGCACGCGGGTTGGCGCGCTACCGGCAGCTGTTCACCGAGCGCGCGAACGTGAGCTTGCGCGAGCTGTTCCTGTTCATCGAGCCCGAGCGGCTGTTTGCGATGAACCTGGCCCTGCTCGTGCTGGCTGCGGCGTTGACATGGATCGTCAGCGGCTCGGCCATCGCCGCGGCGATCGTCGCGGCCCTCACTGCCGTGCTCCCGCGCGCCGTGCTGAAGCTGCTGCGTCAGCGTCGCATGGACGCGATCGAGCAGCAATTGCCCGATGCCCTGCTGATGCTGGCCGGGGCTTTAAGGGCTGGCGTGAGTTTGATGCAAGGCGTACAGCAACTCGTGCTGGAGTCGCGTCCACCCATCTCCCAGGAGTTCGACGTGATGCTGCGCGAGCAGCGTCTTGGCGTCTCGCTGGACGAGGCGCTGCAGCACTTGAACGAGCGCGTGCCGCTGCAATCGCTGACGCTGGCCGTGGCGGCGATGCGAATTGCCCATGACACGGGCGGTCAATTGGCCGAGGCATTGGAGCGCGCCTCGCAGACCTTGCGCAACAAGCTCGCGATGGAAGGCAAGATCCGGGCGCTCACGGCTCAAGGCAAATTGCAGGCCGTGGTGGTGGGCCTGCTGCCAGTGGTGCTGATCGCGGTGCTCAACAAGATGGAGCCGCAGGCGATGGGGCTGATGTTCACCACGCGCATCGGCTGGGCCACGCTCGCGGTGATTGCGCTGCTGGAATTCTTCGGCGTGCTGATCATCCGCAAGATCGTCAGCGTCGACGTATAGAAGCAGATACGACAAGGACATGTAGGAGGGACGATGGAGGATCTTCGATGGGTGCCGGCAACGGCGGCCCTGGGCTTTGGCGTGTCGGCCGCGGCGTTGGCGTATTGGCTGGTCAGTGCGATCAGCGCCGTGCCGCCTGAAGACCGCAGCTGGCGCGACCATCCGCCGCCGACGTTCCGGCTCGTGTGGTGGCCGATCCTGTGGATCGCGCATTACCTCGGGCCGGCGCTGTCCATCGGGTATCGGCAGCGGTGGTTGCAAAGGCTGCGATTGGGCGGACTGGACTATGCGTTGTCGCCCGAGCAATTCCTGGCGGCGCGGCTGATTGCGGCGGGCATTGGCGCATTGCTGCTGGATTTCATCGTCACCGGATTCGGACGCTCGCCGGGGCTGTGGCCAATGCTGGGCGTGGCCATGGGGTATGTGTTTCCCGTGATCTGGCTGCGCGACCGCATTGCGCTGCGCAAGCGGCAGACGCTCAAGGCGTTGCCGTTCCTGCTGGACCTGATCACGCTATGTGTCGAAGCGGGGCTGAATCTCACCGGAGCGCTGAACCAGGCCGTGGCCAAGGGTCCAGCGGGGCCGCTGCGCGACGAATTGGCCCGGGTGCTGCGCGACGTGCGTGCCGGCCGACCGCGCGCCGATGCGTTGCGCAGCTTTGCCGACCGCATGAATGAGCCGTCGATCACCAATCTGGTCGGCGCCATGATCCAGGCCGAAAGCCTGGGGATGAACCTTGGGCCGATTCTGCGCGCCCAAGGCGAGCAGCGCCGCGCCGAGCGCTTCGCCCGCGCGGAGAAGCTGGCGATGGAAGCGCCGGTGAAGCTGCTGTTTCCGCTGCTGGTGTTCATCTTCCCGTGCACTTTCGCCGTGCTGGCCTTTCCGATCGCGATGAAGTTCATCCGGTTGGGGCTGTGAGCGGTGATGAGTTGTTCATTCGCAGGGCTCACCGTGTATCGGGCCACGAGCTTCCTTGCCCGTCTGCGCGGGCTGCTGGCGCGACCCCCTTTGCAGGCGGGTGAGGCGATGTACCTCGCCCCGTGCGTCTCGGTGCACACCTGCTTCATGCGTTATGCGATCGACGTCGTCTTCCTCGATCGCGCCGGGCGGGTATTGAAGGTGGTGGAGGACTTGCAGCCCTGGCGATTCGCTGCATGCTCCGGGGCGCATGCAACGATGGAATTGCGCGCCGGGCAATGGCGGCGGCATTGCGAGCGTCTGGGAGCAATGCGATGAAACGGCAACGCGGCGCAAGCCTCGCCGAGGCAACCATCGTTTTGCCGTTGCTGCTGTTCAGCGTGCTCGCGGTAATACAGGCGGCATTGGTCTTTCACGCCAAGAGCAGCGTGAATTACGCCGTCTTCCAGGCCGCACGCGCCGGCACGATGGACCACGCGCGCATCGACACCATCAAGGCCGCCTTCAAGAAAGCGATCCTGCCGTATTACGGCGGCGGTCGCACGACTGAAGAGTTGGCCGACAGCGCCGCAAAGGTGGCCGAAGACGTCACCGACATCAGCCTGCGCATCGAAATCCTGTCGCCCACGAGGGAGAGCTTCCAGGATTACAACAGCCCTCGGCTGCAAACCGAGTTGAACCAGACCGAGCCGGTGATTCCGAACGTCGGGCTCGATGAATTGACCTGCCCGCGCGATGGGCCGGATTGCAATTCCAACCCTGCGACCAATGCGAGCGGCCAGACACTGCTGGACGCGAATCTGCTGAAGCTGCGCATCACCTACGGTATCCCGCCGGCCAAGCAGATGCCGATGGTGGGGCGCTTCTACACCTGGGCATTGAACCAGTTGAACTCCGCTGGCGGCGATTCGTTCAAGCAGGCGCTGCTGGACGCCGGGCGGATCCCGGTTGTGACGCAGACTGTGATGCGAATGCAGTCCGAGCCGATTCGCAATGCGGCGATGGTGAGTTCGCCGGGGGCTGGCAATAGCGGAAATCCGGTGGATCCCGGCCCTGCTCCGGGTCCAGGCGGGGGCACGTCAGACCCTGGTGGCGACCCCTCTTCCGGCAATCCCCCAGGAGGCGGGGATGGATCAAGCGGCGCAGACAACAACAAACCTCCCGAGGAGCCGCCATGTTTTTGAGCCCGAGCGCGGCCCTGTCTCGTGCAATTGCAGCAGGTCTTGTACTGCTCCTGCTGCTGGTGTTCCTTGCTCCGGCTTGGGCGCAAAACTCGCCGTCCGAAGCCAATTCGGGCATCAAATGGAAGGTCTGCGATCACCCTCCGATCTGCTTTCGCGACAAGCAGGCGCGGCAGGCGTGGGCGAGCGAGCACGACTGCCGCTTCCTGGAGGACGTTTGCGACCGCTCGTCCACTGGAGATGACAAAGGTGCGCCGCCGGAAGACCAGGGCTTCTGGGGGCAACTGTGGAGCGGCGTCAAGGACGGGCTGGTCTACGGCTATCAGTTCGTCAAGGGTCTGATCGCCGGCATGAAGGACCAGGTCGTGGGCCTGGTGGATCTTCTGCGCAACGTCGACGAAGTGGTCGCCGGCCTGATCGACCTGGGCAAGCAGTTCTATAAGGATCCGAAGGGCACGATCACCCGTCTGGCCGAAG
>DASTGE010000440.1:0-3813 GCA_035719405.1 Burkholderiaceae bacterium | reverse complement strand
CGACCAACTGCAACTGATGAGCGCGTTTGACAGCCTTGGAGATCCGCGACGGCGCCTGGCCAGTTGCAACTATCCGCTGCAGGAACTGCTGTTGACAGCGCTTTGCGCGATCAGCAGCGGGGCCGATGACTGGGTTGATGTAGCTTACTGGGGCGAGGAGAAGGTGGAATGGCTGCGCCGTTTTCTCCCGTTCGCAAACAGCGTCGCGTCGCACGACACCTTCAGCCGAGTGTTCGCACTGCTCGACGCAAAAGGCTTCGAGGCATGTTTCATCGACTGGATGGAACGTCTGTGTCCGTCGCTGCGGGGCCACGCGATCCACATCGACGGCAAGAGCCTGCGCGGATCACACAACGGTTGTCAGACCATGGCGCATCTGGTGTCGGCATGGGACAGTGCCGCCAGCGTGACGCTGGGGCAGGTCAAGACGGAGCGCAAGAGCAACGAGATCACGGCCATCCCGCAGCTGTTGAACCTGCTGGATGTGGGCGGCGCCACAGTCACCATTGACGCGATGGGTTGCCAGCGCGCCAGCGCGCCAGCGCGAGAACGTCAAGCAGATCATCGACCAAGGGGCCGATTTCATCATCGCGGTGAAGAACAACCAGCCGACCCTGGCGCAGGCCGTGGAGCTGGCGTTTCAGGACGAAGCGCAGGGCCTGCAACAGGGCCGGCTGCAGCAAGACATCACCCTCATGAAGGACCACGGCCGCCTGGAGACGCGACGCTGCTTGGTCACCCGCGACCTGAGCGCGCTGAGCAGTGCGCTCAAGAATGCCTGGCCGGGCATTCGCAGCCTCGTGATGGTCCATTCGCAACGCGAGTTCACGAGCGGAGAACACAAGGGGCAGGCCAGTTCCGAATGGCGTTACTACCTCAGCAGTCGCAGCGACATCGGCGCTGCTGAATTCAACCAGCAGATCCGCCAGCACTGGACGATCGAGAACAGCTGCCACTGGGTCCTTGACGTGAACTTCCGCGAAGATGATTGCCGCATTCGCGTCGGCCACGGCGCCGAGAACTTCGCCATCCTCAGGCGGATGACGCTGAATCTGATCAACAAGAACACGACTATCAAGGCCAGCAAGAAGTCCAAGCGCAATCTGGCGGCCTGGAGCACCAGCCGTCTAGAGGAACTCCTGGGCCTTCAGGATTCGGCCGCTCAACATGCGGCAAAAACCGACGCGCCGTAGCCGAAGACGATGCGCTGTACTCATGCAATTGCCCTGCACCGTGCCCCCTGTGCAATTCAAAGCGCTGCTTCACGCACGAAAGTGATTTCGACAACGCCATCGCCCGGTCGGCGTGGCCACGGATGCCTAGACATACCGACAGCCGCGTGCCGACCCGCAGGCGGCGTTGCAGCGGCGGCGTGGCAACTGAACCGTACAGCTCGGTGGGCCGGTATCGATCGTCGCTGTCGATGCGATTGCGCTGATGAACGTACTCCAGCACCTGGCGCTTGTCGCGCAACACGGCGTGGAATCGCACCGGCTGACGTGCAAGCAAGCGCAGTACTTCGAACCGCACTCGGGCAGGTCGTCCTTTGCATGGAACGTGACCACGCTCTTGCCTTGGGCGGGGCTGCATTGAGGCCGCATTGCGCCAGCAAGCGTCGGCACGCACGGAAGCGCGCAAGGCAGCCAGTTCGCGATCGAGCCGTGCAGGGTCTTCGACCTGCAGCAGCCCGAGCATGAAATGGCCGGAGCATCCTTGCTGGCCCAGCAGCACCTGACCTCGCGCGTTGAACAGATTGCCTCGCCGGCCTCGTCGACAAAGCACTCGCGCACCGAAAGCGAGAAGGGGGAGATCATGATGCGACGCCGGAACTCGGGTTCCCGCATTTCAGCACGGGGTGGCGACGCCTCGGTAGACTCCAGCCGACGTTTTCGCCTCCGAAAGGCCCTGCTGTGAGTCTGACCGTCGACTACTACTTCGCCCCCAACTCACCCTGGACGTATCTCGGACATCGCCGCTTCTGGGACATCGCACGCGAAACAGACGCGCGCATCAATGTGCTGCCAGTGGACCTGGGCGGCAAGGTATTTCCGGTTTCGGGGGGACTGCCTCTGACCAAACGTGCCCCACAGCGGCAGGCTTATCGTCTACTCGAATTGAAGCGCTTCAGCGAGTGGCTGAGCCAGCCACTCAACCTGCAACCCAAGTTCTTTCCCGTGGCCTGCGATGACGCAGCCAGGCTGATCATTGCGGTCGATCGTAAGGAAGGCGAAGAAGCGGCGATGCGCCTCGCGTTCGGGATCATGCGGGCCGTGTGGGTCGAGGAGCGCAACATTGCCGACGAAGCGACCCTCGCCGAGTTGCTGACTGAGGCCGATCTGCCCGCCTCGCGCATCGAAGACGCGCATTCCCAGGGTGTGCAGGAACGCTACGAGGCCGATTCGCAACAAGCGATCGATGCCGGAGTGTTCGGCGCGCCGAGTTATGTGATCGAGGGCGAGATCTTCTGGGGACAAGACCGCCTGGACTTCGTCGAGCGACGACTCAAGGCCGCGCAACGCCAAGGCAACACCGAGTGAGTCCCGCACGGCGTGCGGCTCCATTCGGGACGGATGCAAGATGTGAGCGGCGGCGCGAAGCTGCCTGGAATTGGCCAGTCTGAAAATGCTGATGGATTTGAGCGGGCATACGGCTGGCGCGACGGCAATTGGGATGTGAATCTGGTGAGGCGTCAGATCTCGATTTGATCCTTGGAGCGATAGCTCTTGCCCTCGATGATCACGGTTTCGGCGTGATGCAGCAGGCGATCGAGCAGGGCCAAGGTGAGGACGGCGTCGTTGTCGAAGATGCTGGCCCAGTGCTTGTAAATTCGATTGGTCGTGATCAGCGTGGCGCCGCGCTCGTAGCGGTAGCTGATGATCTGGAACAGGCAGTCGGCGCCGAACTTGTCGATGGGCAGGTAGTCGAGTTCATCGATGCAAAGGATGCTGGGCTTGATGTAGCGGTTCAGGGCCAGCTTGATGGTGCGGGTGGTCTGCGCGGCGGCCAGCGAGTTGATGATGTCGATGGCGCCGGTGAACAACACGCAGTGGCCGCGCATGCAGGCCGCGTAGCCGAGGGCGGTCATCAGATGGCTCTTGCCCAGGCCGGTACCGGAGATGAACACGACGTTGGCGTGCTTGGCGACGAAGTCCAGGTGGAACAGGTGTTGGATGAGCGGCCGGTTGATCTTGGTGGGCCAATTCCAGTCGAACTGGTCGAGCGTTTTGAGCACGGGGAATCGTGCCTGCTTGATGCAGCGCTGGACGCGGCGGGCGTCGCGCGCGGCGGCCTCGCTGCTGAGCAGCTCGCCGAGGTAGTCCAGGTGCGACCAGTGTTTGTCGGCGGCGGTCTGCGCGTAGGTCTGGTGGTTCTCGAGCATGAACGGCAGGTTCAGCGTTGTGAAGTGCGAGCGCAATGCGTCTGAGTCGACAGGGGCTGGATCACGGCGTGTTGGCATCGTCGTCGCCTTGGTTGCGGTCGTAGATGGACAGGTCGGGCTCGGGGATCTCCAGCTCGAGCAGGTCGGCTCTGCGCGTGAGCTGCAGGGCGGCGGGCTCGGGGCCGAGGCGCCGACGAGCGGCAAGGATGTTGGCGATGTATTCGGCGCTGAAGGCCTGCAATTCGAGGCCGTCGTCGAGGGCACGGGCGACGGCCTCCTTGCCGTGCAGCTCGGCCAGGGCGAGGATCTTGCGCAGGTGCACGCGGGCATTCACGCGCTTGGCTTCGAGCCCCTCGCGATAGGCCTGGGCACGCGGCGACAGCGCCAGGAAGTTAACCACCAGGCGCTGCTCACGTGCGCGGCTGCGCTGGGCC
>DASTGE010000439.1:0-3072 GCA_035719405.1 Burkholderiaceae bacterium | reverse complement strand
CCGGCGAGCAGCGCAAGCGTGACATCCGGGTTGAAGCGGTAGGCGACATCGACCTCGGGGACGTGCTCGTCGCGTTCGCTGAAGGCAGGCACGCGCAGATCGCTGTCGATGCCGAAGGTGTCGCGCACGGAAGCCAGTCGGTCGGGCTGGACGATGTCGATGGAGTGCATGGCGGCGCCTCGTGAAGCAAGGTTCGCACGTTATGGCCCCGGCCGCTGTTCGCGTAGGGCCAACGGAAGCTGATCGGCTGGTCCAGCGCTGCATGCGGCCCGCACGCGGTCCATCGCTGGCGCCTTCGATCGCGCCGATCTGGCACTACGCCGCGAGAGCACCCGCTCCTAAGGTAGCGCTCCAGGTGCCGGCAGCGGCACTGCCCGTTCCGCGAACCGACCCATGCCATCGAAAGGAGACTCCATGTCCGCCAACGACCTTCCCACCGCCCGCACCGTTCCCGCCGGCCCGACCCCCATGACGCCGAGCGAGGCCTTCGTCGAAACGCTGGTCGCCAATGGCGTGACGGACATGTTCGGGATCATGGGCTCGGCCTTCATGGATGCGATGGACATCTTTGCGCCGGCCGGCATCCGCTTGATCCCAGTGGTACATGAGCAGGGCGCGGGTCACATGGCCGACGGCTATGCCCGCGTGTCCGGCCGCCACGGGGTGGTGATCGGGCAGAACGGCCCGGGCATCAGCAACTGCGTGACGGCCATCGCCGCTGCCTACTGGGCACATTCGCCGGTGGTCATCGTCACGCCCGAGACCGGCACCATGGGCATGGGCCTGGGCGGCTTCCAGGAGGCCAACCAACTGCCGATGTTCCAGGAGTTCACCAAGTACCAGGGCCACGTCAACAATCCCAAGCGCATGGCCGAATACACCGGCCGCTGCTTCGACCGCGCAATGAGCGAGATGGGCCCGACTCAGCTCAACATCCCGCGCGACTATTTCTATGGCGAGATCACATGCGAGATCCCGAAGCCGCAGCGGCTGGACCGCGGTCCGGGCGGCGAAGCGAGCTTGAACGAGGCGGCCGAGGTACTCGCCACGGCGAAGTTTCCCGTGATCCTTGCTGGCGGTGGCGTGGTGATGGCCGACGCGGTCGAGGAGTGCAAGGCGCTCGCGGAGCGGCTGGGCGCACCGGTGGTCAACAGCTACCTGCACAACGACTCCTTCCCCGCGAGTCACCCGCTGTGGGCCGGCCCGCTGGGCTATCAGGGCTCGAAGGCCGCGATGAAGCTGATCGCGCAGGCCGACGTGGTGGTGGCCCTCGGCTCGCGCCTGGGGCCCTTCGGCACGCTGCCCCAGCACGGCATGGACTACTGGCCGAAGAACGCCAAGATCATCCAGATCGACGCCGACCACAAGATGCTGGGCCTGGTGAAGAAGATCTCCGTGGGCATCTGCGGCGACGCCAAGGCCGCGGCGATGGCGATCACGCAGCGCCTGAACGGTCGCACGCTCGCCTGCGACGCGACGCGCGGCCAGCGCACGGACACCATCGCGACCGAGAAGGCGGCCTGGGAGCGCGAGCTTGACGCCTGGACGCACGAGCGCGACCCCTACAGCCTCGACATGATCGAGGAGAACGCGCGCGAGCGCACCTTCAACGGCGGCCGCTACCTGCACCCGCGTCAGGTGCTGCGCGAGCTGGAGAAGGCGATGCCTGCCGACGTGATGGTCTCCACCGATATCGGCAACATCAACTCGGTGGCCAACAGCTACCTGCGCTTTGAGAAGCCGCGCAGCTTCTTTGCGCCAATGAGCTTCGGCAACTGCGGCTACGCCCTGCCCACCATCATGGGCGCGAAGGTGGCCGCACCTCACCGCCCGGCCATCGCCTACGCGGGCGATGGCGCGTGGGGCATGAGCCTCATGGAGACCATGACTGCCGTGCGCCACAACATCCCGGTGACGGCGGTCGTGTTCCACAACCGCCAATGGGGCGCAGAGAAGAAGAACCAGGTCGACTTCTACAACCGCCGCTTCGTTGCCGGCGAGCTCGACAACCAGAGCTTTGCCGCCATTGCGCAGGCGATGGGCGCCGAAAGCATTGTGGTCGACCATCTGGAAGACGTCGGACCCGCGCTCAAGCGCGCCATTGACCTGCAAATGAACGAAGGCAAGACCTGCGTCATCGAGATCATGTGCACGCGCGAGCTGGGCGACCCCTTCCGGCGCGACGCGCTCGCCAAGCCGGTGCGCCTGCTCGACAAGTACAAGGACTACGTTTGACGCACACCAAGGAGCCGCCATGCTCAACACCGAACGGGCGGCCTCTGCGCCGCCGTCCCCTGCATGGGGACACGAGCACCTGCAGTCGCTGGTCGAACGCGCGCGGGCGCGCGGGCCCATCATGGTCGCGGTCGCCAACCCCTGCGACGCGCCGTCGATCGAGGCCGTGCACGCGGCCGCCCTCGCCGGCCTGATCAAGCCGCTGCTCGTGGGCCCGCGCTTGCGCATCGCCGAGGCGGCCGCGAAGGCCGGTCTATCGCTCGAACGCTTCGTGCTGCACGACACGGCCGACGACCCGCGCATCGCCGCGCAGGCGGCGGCAGCGCTGTGCCGCGCCGGGGAGGCGGGCGCGCTGATGAAAGGTGCGCTGCACAGCGACGACCTGCTGGCCGCGGCGGTCGAGCGCAGTGCCGGGCTGCGCACCGGCCGGCGTGCGAGTCACGTCTTCGTGATGGACGTGCCGGGCGTAGACCGGCCGCTGCTCATCACTGACTGTGTGGTCAACATCGCGCCGACGTTGGCCGACAAGCGCGACATCGCACAGAACGCGATCGACCTGGCGCATGCGCTGGGCATCGCGAGGCCCCGCGTCGCGCTGCTGTCCGCAGTGGAGACGGTGAATCCGGTGATCCCGGCGACTGTCGATGCGGCAGCGTTGTGCAAGATGGCCGAGCGCGAGCAAATCCGCGGCGGCGTGTTGGACGGGCCGCTTGCCTTCGACAACGCCATCTCGGCACAGTCCGCGCGGCACAAGGGCATCGCCTCCGAGGTGGCCGGCCAGCCCGATGTGCTGCTCGTGCCGGGCCTCGAGTCGGGCAACATGGTCTACAAGCAGCT
>DASTGE010000438.1:0-2436 GCA_035719405.1 Burkholderiaceae bacterium | reverse complement strand
CCTGACCCTGCAAAAGTTGCTGAGCCTCCCGATCGAGCCTGCGGTGCACGGCCTCGCCAGCGGCCATCTCGGCAAGGCTTTGGGATGTTCTGCGCTTGCCGCGCAGCCGATCGAGCAGAACGCGGCGCTCGCACACGGAGCACTCGGCGAGTTCGGTCGCGGTAATTCGACGCCGGCGGCTCATCACGAGGGCTCATCGTCAAGCAATGCGGCAAGCTGGCTGCCATCGAGACGGCTTTGGTACGGCTGGACTGCAGCGCCAGGCGGAAACGTGGGCGTCGCCATACCGGGAACGTTCAGCAAATGCCTTGCTTCACTGCAGCCGCTGGCCCAGCGCTCCCAAACGAGACCGAGGGTGGCGAGGTGCGCCAGGCGGTTCGTCCGCCGTGGGCCCTTCGGCTGGCGAGCGAGTTCTTCCGTCAGGATCGGATGGTCACGCCGCGACAGCTTCACGTTCAGCCGGACTTCCGCCGCGTCGCTCGAACGCGTACCGCGACTCATGCGCTCGCGTCCGTCCGCGATTGGGCCGGCTGGCGCGCACCCGCTGCCATGATCTCCATACCCGCGATCTGAAAACCTCGCACATTCGCGAAGAGCGGCTCGTCGACCTGCAGGATCCGATGCTTAGGGAAAGCCTTCTGAAGCTCGGCACGATAGAAGAACGCACCCCCGCCGGCCAGCACGAAGTTGTCGATGTCGCTGGCGTCTTGCACCAGTCGGCGCATTTCGGTGATGGCTTCAAGCACAACTCGCTTTCCGGCGTCAATGAACGGCTCGAGATCGCACGGCTGACCGAAAAACTTCGGCGCCGTTTTTGTCCGGAGCGCCGCGTCAATGCGATCGTGGTCAAACCTGGATAGACGACTTCCGATCTCACTGCCGATCGCCTCGGCGATCGCGTGCACAACCGCAGCCATGCCCTTGTTGACGGCGTCGCTGCGCTTGTCGAGAACCTTCAACGACTGAGTCACGACCCAGTCGAAGGTCCGCCAACCGGGATCGACGATGACGTTGCGTTCGCGCAGCATCGCGTCGCGCTGGGCGTGCGGTACGGCGTAGCTCAGAAAGGCTCCCATCGGCTGCGCCATCGCCTTGACACGGGCAACGTGCACTGCGGTGTCATCACCCAGGTCGTGCTCGCCCTGAAGTCGCTTCTCGAGTTCCGCCCGGCGCTTCTTGAACAGCGACACCGGCAATCCGACGATCAGCAGGTCGACGCGGGGGACGCGCATCTGGCGCAAGGCACCTCGCACGAGGGCGAGGTACGGGTCGGTCAGTACATACGTGTCGTCCAGATTGTGCGTCTCGTCGGCGGCCTGGGCCAGCGCCGCCTCGGCGCCCACTTCGTAGCGGACGTTCCCCACAGGAACGACCATCGTGTTGCGACGCGTGGACCGATCGACGCCGAGATCTCGATCGGACGCTACCGGAGCAATCGACGGAAAGGTCTGGCAGACGATCCGGTCGCCATCGACCTTCTCCACGTACTTGCAGTTGCGATATCCGACGTCGATGGCACGGACGATCCCCAGGTCTTGCATGGTCGAGCCCTTCATCAGGCCACCACCTTATTGCCCGTCACTACGACAAGCCAGCCGGAACCAAGGGCAAACGAAGACCGACTTTGCGACGATCCGTCCAGCTGAACACTTTGATCTCAACGAAGACTGCAGCGACGACTGCAACACGTCCGGCTGAACGTGTGCGGTCGTCGTGAAAAACAGGCCTACACCGGGACGGTTTCAGATCTTCAGCGCCCCAACCCGGGACCAAGAGGCATCCGTTGCTGCCGCCAAAGCGTACCCGAAAAGGGCCTCGGCCACAAAAGTACAAGAGAGAGGAAGTCAGAGAGCAAGTCAATTCGCGGCCTGCAGCCCGATTTGCAAGAGAACCGGACCCACAAATAAAAATCTTGCATCGGTAAAAAATCTTGCAATGCGCCCCCAACCGGCAATTGCCTTGACAACGCAACGCCTGCTCAACAAGAATTCATGCACTGTTCGGAGGGCGTGTTGAACCGCCCAGGGGAGTGCAGAGCTGACTGCCCCCGAGCTGCCCGTTGAGGCAGCGCAATCAGCGATCGATGAGATGGGTTTTGTAGCCCGCCGCCGGCGAGATGCCGGTGAAGTAAGAAGAGTTCCGCCCCGAGCGGATCCCTTCCAAGTTATCGACTGTCGCCACGAGCGACAGTGCTGCCCTCGAAGGCAGCCGAGAAGTCCCCAGAGCGCAGGAGCATTGCTGCCTGCCGATCTGTCCTGCTTCGCTATACCGTGCGCTTGCGCCCGATGCACTTGATCGGGTGGCGGTTGACCAGCTGGCGCCCCACGGGCGTTCGGCATCAATATCAAAGTGCGGTGAAAACGACGTCGTCGCCCTGGTGGCAGGGGCGAGGGAAACGGTCGCATAGCGATTCTGAGCAATTGCACTGAACCCCGT
>DASTGE010000437.1:0-2040 GCA_035719405.1 Burkholderiaceae bacterium | reverse complement strand
CCACTGGGTGCTTGTCGATGTCCCGCCGACGGTGTCGGAGATCGGCGAGGGCGAGTTCAGCCGCGGCTTCATGCCACGCGGCAAGCTCGGTCCCGCAGCGCTGCACGGTGCCCGACATGGACTCAACGACTACACCGGCTGGTTTGCAGAAGATCCGCAAATGAGTGGCCAGTATTTCGGCTACGACGGTCCATTCCCGCCGTTCAACGACTCCCTGATCCACCACTATGCGTTCACGCTGTATGCGGTCGATATCGACCGGCTGCCGGTAGAGGGTGTCTTCACCGGACCTCAGGCCCGGGCAGCGCTTGCCGGCCATGTGCTTGGTGAGGCCACGCTGTCAGGCACCTATACGCTGAACAGGCGCCTCCTCGGCTGACCCCCCAATGCACGAGCCCACGCGCATTGTCGCGATCCGTCATGGCGAGACCGACTGGAACGTCGGTACTCGCATCCAGGGCCAGCTCGACGTTGCGCTCAACGACACCGGACGTTGGCAGGCGCTGCAACTGGCTCGCGCGCTGGCCGAGGAGCGGTTTGCCGCGATCTACTCCAGCGATCTCGCGCGCGCCTGGGAAACAGCGCTCGCGCTGTCGTCTGCCACGGGCATCCCGGTCACGGCCGAGGTGGATCTGCGCGAGCGCTGCTTCGGCGTCTTCCAGGGTCTTACCTTCAAGGATGTCGAGCAGCGGTGGCCCCAAGAGGCGTTGCGCTGGCGCATGCGGGATCCCGAGTACGGACCCGAGGGCGGCGAGAGGTTGGGCGATTTTTACGAACGCTGCACCGCCGTTGCTGCGCGCCTTGCTGAGAAGCACGAAGGGCAGTTGATCGCCATCGTTGCGCATGGGGGTGTCATGGACTGCCTGTACCGGGCAGCGGCGCGCATCGATCTGACAGGGCCTCGGACCTGGCAGCTCGGCAACGCGAGCATCAACCGTCTGTTGCACACGCAGGCGGGCTTCACGCTCGTCGGTTGGGCCGACAACTTCCACCTTCAAACCGACGCGGTGGATGAAGCCCTGTAATGAGACTCAAGCCAGGGCACCGCTGCAACTCTCCCGTCTGGCGAGGCACGGTGCCGCACTGAGCACCGAAATTGCCTGCCGACTCACGCGGCCCCCACTCAGCGGGACTGCGGGAGAAAGGCGATGACGATCAAGCGTTTGACGAAGGCTGACCATCCGGTGTCTTTCGTCGCCTTCAGTCCGACCGGTCATGTGGTGGCGTGCTTCGAAACGGACGAGGAGGCGAGCGGCGCGCGGCGCGACCTGCTCGAGGCCGGTTTCGAGAATGAAGATATCCTGCTGTATACCCACGACGAGGAGCGTGACGAGATGTCACGTCTGCTCGACGGCATCAGCGGCGCCTCGGGTTTCGGCCACGAGGTGTGCCTGATGCGGCTGTACAAGGACTTGGCCGAGCGCGGCTCAGGCTTCCTCATCGTTTACGCCCCTGAGCGCGCGCAGTGCGAGCGCGTGGTCGAGATCGTGAAGAAGCACAACGCGAAGCTGGCGGAGAAGTACGGAAGGCTCGTGATCGAGGATCTGCTCTGAACCGGGTTGTGCGACAGGCTTCCTGTCATCCCTCGAACAAGTCGCCCACGCCTTTGGGCGCGGCAACACCGAGGTGCCGGTAGGCCGCAAGCGTCGCGATCCGCCCGCGCGGTGTGCGCTGCAGGTAGCCCTGCTGGATCAGGTATGGCTCGATCACATCTTCGATCGTGTCTCGTTCCTCGCCAATGGCTGCCGCAACGTTGTCCAGCCCCACTGGACCGCCGTCAAAGCGGTGGACCACGGCTTCCAGCAACTTGCGGTCCATCACGTCGAATCCCTGCGGGTCGACATCGAGCATTACCAACGCCTTGTCGGCAATCCCGCTCGTGATCGTGCCGCTGCCCTTGACGTCGGCATAGTCGCGCACGCGGCGCAGCAGCCGGTTTGCAATTCGCGGCGTCCCCCGCGAACGCCGGGCAATCTCGATGGCGCCAGCGTCCTCGATCGGCGCACGAAGCAGGCCGGCTGAGCGGCGCACGATCGTTGC
>DASTGE010000436.1:0-8687 GCA_035719405.1 Burkholderiaceae bacterium | reverse complement strand
GAGCGCACGGCTTGTTGCCTGAAGCCGGCTCTGGCCTCCTCGCGGTGGCGATGCGTCCTGGCGCGTGGCTCATGCGTCTAGACGCTGAGGGCCGGGTGGTCCGCCGGTTGCAGATCACCGACGAGGCAGGGACCCGCCGCTTTGATGGGCATGTGGCAGCGAGCGTCGACGGAGCGTGGCTTTACACCACGGAGACCGATGCCAACAGCGGTCGTGGCTGGATCTCCGTTCGCGAGCGCGAAAGCCTGCGGAAGGTCGACGAATGGCCGACCCATGGCATTGACCCGCACCAATTGCTGCTCGATGCCGAGGGGTACCTGATGGTGGCCAACGGCGGAATTCCCCGCGCAGCCGACGGCCGCAAGCGCGACCTCGATCGCATGGACTCTTCACTGGTGCGGCTGAATGCCCGCAACGGTGAATTGCTCGGACAGTGGCGATTGGACGACCCGCGATCGAGCCTGCGGCATCTCGCCTGGAGCGGGTCATTGCTGGGCATAGCGCTGCAGGCCGAGCACGATGATCCCTCGAAGCGCGCGCAGGCGCCGGTCCTCGCGGTGTGGGATGGAAAGGCGCTCATCGTGCCGAGTCATGCGGCTGATGGCGAAGGCTATGCGGGCGACATCGCGCCAGCGCCTGGAGGCGGCTTCGTGCTCAGCGGGCAGCGCGCGGGCAACGTGCTGCTGTGGCGTCCCGAGCGGCCCGATGCACTGCAGCGTATTGCGGAGATCACCGAACCGTGTGCGTTATGTACAGGGGCCGAAGGCGTGCTGATGGCAGGTGGGCGGGGAGTGGGGCGCTGGCATCCGACGGAGCCGGGGATGATGTTGCGCTGGCCGGTGGCGATGGCGGTGGACAACCACTGGGTGGTCCTTGACTCATGATGAGTGTCGGATGACCGGAGGATCTCCCTCCTCCAATTGAGACCGGCAAAGGGGGATTTACGGCACCTTGTCAGGTCAAGGACCATCTTCCACTCTCAGCTCTGCTGGCCGCATTCCGCCGGCGCTACGCAACGACCAAGCCGAACTTGCGCAAGTCGTGATCGCGGGCTCGTTCGGCGTCGCTTCAGTTTTCCGTCGCCAAAATTTCGTACATTGAATTCTCGAATACCTTTTTGAATCGCCGTTGCTCGAAATAGTCTTCGTAGAACCTGGTATATCTCTGACCGCCGCTAATTGTTTCCATCGGTGGTTGCAAGGTATTGGGCCAGTCCTTGTTGAAAGTGGAAAGCTTGTCCCTTACAACAATCTTCGGAAGCGACACCTTTTCTCTTTCCAGGATGGCTGTCTCTATCTTCTCGATTGGCACGAGATAGGGCCATGGATATGGTATCCAGGGGCGAGTGCCGGACAGGATGTAGATCATCGGGCTGTTCTGGTAGACAAATATCTCATCCTTGGGCTTCACGCGCTTCTGGAGCTCGACCATCAGTTCGTTCAGCACCCGCTCCCGGTCGCAGGTGGTTCTTATGCTTCCCGTGAACCGGGTTTGAATCGAGCAGCTCAATGACCATACGCTGTGATCCCAGTACGGATTTCTCACGGAGTTATAAATACCCATCGCGACAGCGAAGCACAGAGCGATGTTGCCAATGCATCTTTCCCTGCTGGTCGTCAAGACAGTCAAGACGCCGGGCAGCAGAAACCACAGGGCATAGCTGGAATTCTTGAAGCCGTTGGTCGATCCGAGCGGAAAAGCGAAAGCCAGAAGTGCCCCGGCCGTCGGCAACAGGAAAGGGCGCAGCTCACGATTCGGCCTGGCGCTTGAAAGCAACAGCATCAGGAAAAGCGACGGCAAAACCTCGATGTATTCCTTCCTGCCCGTCCAGATCATGAAAGCGACGCCCATCGCGCCGATCGCAATCCGCGCGGCATCTTTGCTCTTCCGGCCGTCAAGAACAAAGTATAACGAAGCAATGACAACGGCCGCCCATCCCATTGATTCGGCAAGGGAAAGAAGGAATGCCTTCAACAGGTTGGAACCGGTGTGCGACGCATTCGTCCTTGATACAAGTGCTGAATAGACAAATTGCCGTAAGTCGTGGAGGATGTAGTTGAGATGCCCAGTCTCCTTGAAGACGAACGCTAGGAAGGCGGCGGACAACGCAGCACCGGCAAAGAAGGCTACCCAGGGTTGGAGCCGGCTGCGGTGAATGGAGAATATGATGAAAATGCAGGGCAGAACCAGAGCGGCACTTGCGATGCGACTTGCCGCGGAGAGCGCAAGAAAGAAGCCGCCGAAAAGGCAAAGGATAGAAGCTGCCCACTCCCTCGAAGCCACTCTTCCTGACCACAGCAGAAAGGATATCGAAGCGACGATCAGACAGGCGGAAACCGTGTTGTAGTTGATGAAGTACACCGCAGAGCCTCCGTAGGCGACCACGCCCGCTGCCATCACGGCACATGCGACCTTGAGGGATCGGTGCCCGTACAGATGAAAGGTGAGGTACGTGAACAAGGAGGCAGTCAATATCGGTGCGAATGCGGCAACCCTCAAGTAATCGAACCGGAACGTCTCGCCACTGGTGATCAATGCGCACAAGGCCCAGTTCAGGAACCATGGGGATGCTCGACCAGCCATCTCCGGCCGGTCGAAAAAATCTCGCGTGAGTACGGCGGCCCATCCTGAATCGGCAACTTCGAAGCCGTAGCGGGCCAGCAGGATTGGCAGCAGGCAGGACGAGCCTGCGATCAAGAGGTTTCGGCAAAGAACGGAATCCAATCTCAACGGCATGATTCACCTTTCAGGAATCGGACTGCCGCGGTGCAGAGAGGCTTCGGCTTCTCGCTCTCACCGTGTTTTCGCTCGACAGCTTCAAGGCATTGACTTGCAGGCAAGAACATGAGCTTCGCGTGAATCGACAGGTCGAATCGAAGCAGCGCGTCGTCCCGGTCTGTGACGAGTAATTGTTTCTCCATCGGCTGATCTTAGCGGCAGCCATACCTCGTCGTCTTACCCTCCGTTTCCCGTCGCGACGAATCATGACGGCACCGCGCAATAAGGTGCTGAGTTGGAGGTGCCGAGGAGAATCCGAAATGGACGGGCACACTCCCGCAATTGAGACGGTCATTGGATTGCCACCGGCGCGGCCCGCTCGCAGCCTCAACCGAAGGTTGAGTCGAAGAGAGCCGACACCGTAAGTGACTATGGCGCGTGAGGAAGAGCCCGCATACACTGCAGGAACGGCGGCGGACTTGCTTGGGAATTCCATGCTGAAAGGTTTGCGACAGCGAACGGACCCGTCTGACGGGTGGCGGGTAGTTGCGCTGCTCATTGCCATGGTCGCCGGCAACTTGTTGCTTCACCTGCTTCTGGTATGGAGGTTTGGCGGAAGGGTGTTGCCGGATCAGCAGGCCTGGCTGGCTGTATATGGTTTCGATGACTCCTGGAGGAACATGGCGAAGGCTTATGAATGGCTGAAGCATACCGAGCCAGGTGCCCTTCTTTATCAAAGTTTGCTCATTGACCAGCATGTGAAGTTTCAATACCCTCCGTCCAGCCTGCTTTTGAACGTTTTGGCGGAGAGAGTGGGGGTACCGTTTCGGCCGGAGTGGCTCAACGCGATTGGCTGGATCTTTATGGCGTTGCAGGCCGCGGTTTGTGCGAAGCTGACGAGCACACTGATGCGCCGCGTGTCCTCACATTTGGGGCCGGGAGAACACATGTCAGTGCCGATGGCCTGGGGTTTTATGGCGCTGTCGATACTGCTTTTCTACCCGGTGATGAGGGCTTATGGTTTGAGCACTTTGGCCGAGAGGATTGGAGTGCCGTTTCGGCCGGTCTGGCTCAAGCGGATTGGCTGGATCTTTATGGCGTTGCAGGTTGCGGTTTTCGGGAAGCTGACGAGCACGTTCATGTGTCGCGTGTCCGGAGATGCGGGGCGGCGAGAGCACATGTCAGTGTTGGCGGCCGGGATTCTTGCGGCGCTGTCGGTTCTGCTGTTCTACCCCGCGATGAAGGCCTTTAGCCTCGGGCAGGTACAGGCCTGGCTCAATGCGTGGTTCGTCGTTGCTTGCTGGTGCTGGTTCAGCGGTCGCCGCGAATTGGCCGGGTTGTTTGTCGGTGCGATTCTGCTGTTCAAGCCTCAGTTCGCGCTATTTTTCTTTTGGGGATTGTTGCGACGCGAATGGCGTTTTGTTTTTGGCATGGCGCTGGTCGTAATACCCGGAGAATTGGTGGCGTTGCGCCTGTTCGGGTTGAGCACGCATCTGGATTACCTGGCCGCTTTGCGTTTCCTGTCCCATGTCGGTGAGGCTTTCTATCCCAATCAGTCGATCAACGGTGTGCTCAACCGGGTCTTGGGAAATGGGGAGGCGTTGAGGTGGCAGGTACAAGGGTTTCCTCCGTACAGCCCGTCAGTCTATCTTGGTACCGTGCTCAGTTCGATCGTCCTCATCGGCTCTAGTCTTTTTTTTCGTTTCAGGTCTGGTTCAGTTGGGTTCGTCGATTTCCTGATCGCCGGCTTGTCGTTCACAATGGCATCCCCTATCGCCTGGGAGCATCATTACGGCGGAACCCTTGGCATCGTGTTTCCCGTGCTTGTGGTTCTGACGGTCGGAGTGTCGTCGCTTCGCAGTCCGGTTCTTGCCGCCACGCTGGTTCTCGCTTACGTCGTCAGTTCGCAATATTTGCCGCCCCGCCCAGGTTGGGCCAGTGGATCAGGGAGCCTGGTCTTGTCGTACCTCTATTGCATGGCGGCACTCATGTTGGTTCTGCTGTACCGCGTTCGCGACCGCGTGTCGAACTGCCTGGATCCAGACGGTTCGTCCTCTACACCGCCCCACGAGAGATGTCTGGAAACCGAGCGAAACTTGGAGGCGTCGGCCCTGTATCGACGGCGACGCCAATTGCAATGAATTGCACGGGACGCCGGGAAAGGCCCGCGGTTGACCGAGGCGCGGTGCCCGGCGGCGGGCACGCCTGTTGCACGCATGAAAGCTCGTCGCAGCCTCGGCGTTGACGCCTCTGCCGGTCGCTCAAGCGTGGGTGGCGTATCTGCATTTGCCTGCCACCAACTCGCACTTGCGTGTCTACTGCAATCGCGTCCTGCGCGAGAGGAGCAATGGCTTGAGGGATATGCCTTTCGAACCATGCGATGCGCCGTCGAAGTCATCCGGGATCGACCGAACCGACCCGCAGTTGCAGATGAACAAGGGCCATGATCTGCCGCTCGTCGTAGATCTCGACGGGACGCTTCTGCGTTCGGATCTCCTCATGGAGGCCGGTCTCATGTTTCTGCGGGACCAGCCGCATCGGTGTCTGGCCCCCCTGCAATGGATGTTGCGCGGCAAGGCGGCGCTCAAGCGGGAGCTGGCTGATGCCACGGAGATCGACGTGTCGGTCCTTCCATACGACAGGGGTGTTCTTGAATTCATTGAGAGCGAGCGCCTGCGTGGCCGCAGAGTCGTGCTGGCGACGGCCGCGGACAGTCGGTTGGCGCAGAGGGTCGCTCAACACCTTGCGCTGTTTGACGAGGTGATCGCGACGGAGGGCAATCGCAATCTGTCGGCGAAGGTCAAGCGGGATGCGTTGGTAAGCAGCTTCGGCCATCGGGGCTTCGACTATGCCGGCAACTCGCACGACGACCTGCCCGTCTGGGGCGCGGCGCGACAGGCTTATGTCGTCAACGCTTCCGGCGGTATCGAGCGCCGAGCGCGTTCGCAGGGCAATGTGGCGGGGGTGTTCAGGTCAGAGCGGTCATCGCTGCGCGATTGGTCAAGAGCGATGCGGCTGCATCATTGGCTCAAGAACGTGCTCATCTTCGTCCCCCTGCTGACGGCGCACCGTTACTCAGAGCCGATCTTGCTGCTGCAAGCGATGCTTGCATTCGTCTGCTACGGCCTGTGCGCATCGAGCGTGTACGTGATGAACGACCTGCTCGACCTGCGCGACGATCGTCACCATGCCCGCAAGCGATTCCGGCCGTTTGCGTCGGGGAGATTGTCGATCCAGTCAGGTCTCGTCGCCTTCCCGTTCCTGCTGGCCGCTGCCTTCGGGCTTGCGTTATGGCAATTGCCGCAGGCCTTCTCCAATGTTCTCGCGTCGTACTATGTCCTGACTGTCGGCTACTCATTGGTGCTCAAGCGGCGCATGGTCGTCGACGTTGTCGCACTTGCGATCCTGTATACGCTACGCGTCATCGCCGGCGCCGCCGCCCTGAGCATTCCACTCAGCTTCTGGTTGCTTGCCTTCGCGATGTTCATCTTCATGAGCCTTGCCCTGGTGAAACGGTATGCCGAGCTCTCGCGCATGAGCACGAAGGGCCGTGAGGAGGGCGAGGTGAGGAAGGCACCCGGGCGAGGCTATTTTTTGGACGACCTCCAGATGATCGGGTCCCTAGGCACAGCTTCGGGTTACATGGCGGTGCTGGTGTTGGCCCTTTATGTCAACGACCCCCATACAGCGCAGCTGTATCGCCATCAGGAGGTCATCTGGTTGGCCTGTCCGCTGCTGCTGACCTGGATCAGCCGGGTGTGGATGATGGCGCACCGAGGCTACATGAACGAAGATCCGGTCGTATTTGCCGTGCGGGATCGGGTCAGTCTGGGAATAGGTGTGCTCATTGCGATCGTGTTCCTGGCGGCGATATGAGTCCCGCAGCTTGTTCCCGGGGGGCAATCCGCCGGCACTGTAGGGCAGCGTCGTCGCCATTTCCTGCCGTCCAATCATGATCCACCTCGGCAGCATCATCGGCGCCTCGTCAAGCGGCTGCAAGCCATGAGCTTGATGCTTCAGGGCGGCTCCTCAGAGCGAAGCTTCCTGCTTTCAGGCTGGAGGTATCGGGCGATTGTCGCGTCTGTGCTGCTGGGTGCCATCGGATACGTGGGCTATGCGATATGGAGCGGGTGGCACGACGTGGCTGAAGCGGCGGGCAAGGTTGGACTTGCCGGCGTTGTCGCCGCTGTCGCGCTTTCCCTTGTCAATTTCGGCCTGCGATTCCTGCGGTGGCAGGCGTATCTGCAGGCGCTGGGCCAGCATGTGCCCTGGCAGGCCAGCTTGAGGATCTACCTGGCAGGGTTCGCATTGACGACGACTCCGGGCAAGGCCGGGGAAGCGTTGCGCGGCGTTTTGCTCAAGCCCTGGGGCATGCCTTACGCCAAGAGCTTTGCGGCTTTCTTGAGCGAAAGGCTGTCGGACCTTTGCGCCGTTCTCCTTCTGACACTGTTCGGGCTTTCGGCTTTTCCGGTGGCCAGACCCTTGACCGGCATCAGTGCGGCGCTGGTACTGGCGGTTTTCGCGGTGTTGTCGAGCGGCGCGCTTCTGCGGCGACTTCATGAGGCAGCGGGGCATCGAAGCGGACGTTTCGCGTTACTGCTGCGAAATGCGGCAGAGGTGCTTCTGCACTCACGGCAATGTCACGAGCCGGTTCTCTTCATCGGTGCGACCGCGCTGAGCCTGGCTGCGTGGGCTGCGCAGGCGTGCACGTTCCATCTTGTGTTGCACCGGATGGGGTTGAACCTGCCCTTTGCCTTCGCGGTGTTTGTCTATGCGGTGGCCGTACTCGCAGGTGCATTGAGCTTTCTTCCGGGTGGGTTGGGGGGGACGGAAGCGTCGATGGCGGCGTTGCTGATATGGAAAGGTGCCAACCCGGCTCAAGCCGCTGCGGCCGTCATTCTGATTCAGATGACGACCTTGTGGCTGGCTGTCGTCATCGGCGTCGTCGCGTTGCAAGGACGGCGTGGGGACCGCCTCCCGGCTGCAAAATGAGAGCAACCGCCGAAGGTGCGTTCCCGCGGGGTAAGCGGGGAAGGACGCGCTACGGCGGCATATGAACAGGTCTCGGCCAGAGACAGGTCGTAATCACCCCAACCCCGCCCGCCTCAGCCGCGCCCGCAACCGCTCGATTTCGTCAAGCAGGTCCATCACGACCGCAGTCGCCTCAAAGCTCAACTGAAGGTCGCGTGACAGCCGCAATGCGGCACGCGCCCGGCGCATCGCATGGCCGCCGAATACCCATTGCTCCGGCTCCGTGCCCTCGGGGTCGAGCACGCCTTCCTCCACCAGTTCGATCAACTGCATTTGCTCCGCGTTGCACGCCACGCACAATTCGGTCAGCGTGAAGCGCACCTCTTCCTCGACGATCAACGGACTTCTCTCTTCAGACATCGTCTTCACTCCGTTGGCTGGCGGCGGGGATCGAAATGCGGGAAGGCGTGCGCAAGTGCCTCGTAGGCCTCGCGCGCGCTCGCGGAGTCGGGCTTCGGCGCGACGACGGACAGCACTGCGTAAAGGTCGCCGGGGGGATTGGACGGCAGGCCTTTGCCCTTCAGCCGCAGCTTGCGTCCCGCTGGGGAGCCGGGCGGGATGGTGAGTTGCACGTGGCCTTCGGGAGTCGGCGCCGTGACGGTGGCGCCGAGCGCGGCCTCCCACGGCGCGAGCGGCAGGTCGACGTACACGTCGCGACCATCGACGCGGAAGCGCGGGTGAGGTCGGAACGCGACCTCGAGGTACAGGTCGCCAGCCCTTCCGCCGCCAATTCCACGGCTGCCTTGCCCTGGCAGGCGCAGATGTTGACCCTCGCGAATCCCTTTGGGAATGTCGACCTCGAGGTGGCGCTCCTGCAGGGTGACTTGGCCGCGCTCGTCAAGCGCCGGCGCACGAAGGCTGATGGTTCGGCGAGCACCCCGGTACGCATCCTCCAGGTCGATCTCGATCTTCGCGTGGTGGTCGCGGCCCTCGGCATG
>DASTGE010000435.1:0-2404 GCA_035719405.1 Burkholderiaceae bacterium | reverse complement strand
CGGTCCCGACGCGCCGTTCTTGCTGACGGCTCGAGGCAAGCGTATCTCGAGGGCGGGCGCCGAAAAGGCCTTCAAGCAGATGCGCGCCCAGGCCGTGGTGTATCGCGACGAGGGCGCGCGCTACCAACCTCGGCTGCATGATATGAGGCACACCGCCGCCGTAACGCGGCTCGTGCGTTGGTATCGCGATGGCGCCGACGTACAGCGTCTGCTGCCGCAGTTGGCGACCTACCTTGGCCACGTACACATCACCGGCACACAGCACTACCTGAGCATGACACCAGAATTGCTGCAGCAAGCCAGTGTGCGCTTCGAGCAATTCGTCTTTGGGGAGGCCGACCATGCGTGAAACCAACTCGCTGGGCCCGTGGATTCGCCGATTCCTGCTGGAACACCTCGTCAACGAACGCAATCTGGCGGTGAATACGCGGCGCAGCTACCGAGACACGCTATGCCAGTTGCTGCCCTTCGTGTCGGGTCGCCTGCACAAAGCTGTTGATCGACTGAACGTGGTTGATGTGTCCCCAAAGCTGGTGCGGGCGTTCCTTACCGACATCGAGTCTAACCGCGGCTGCGGCATCGCCACGCGCAATCAGCGTTTGGCCGCCATTCATGCGCTGGCCCGGTTCGTCGGCGAACACAGCCCCGAACACCTCGAGTGGTGTGCACAGATCCGCTGCGTCCCGTACAAGAAGGGTACTCACGCAGCCGTTCCATACCTCGACAAGGCGGAGATTGACGCGCTGCTGGCTTGTCCAGACCGCGGAACGGATCAGGGCTGCCGGGACTACACGCTGCTCCTGTTCCTCTACAACACGGGAGCGCGCGCCAGCGAGGCGGCCGAGCTGAACGTCGGCGACCTGCATCTTGATCAAGCGAACGTCGATATCCTGGGCAAGGGACGTAAACGTCGCCAATGTCCATTGTGGCCGGCGACGGTACGCGAGCTGCGCGCGCTCGTTGCCGACCGTCCGCGGCATGAGCACGTCTTCCTGAATCGGTGTCGTCAGCCAATCACGCGCTTCGGCATCCACGCATTGGTTGAGCGCACTGCCGCCAGAGCCAGGGATTGCGCGCCGTCACTCGCGACCAAGAGAGTCAGTCCGCACTGCATCCGCCATGCCACAGCGACGCATTTGCTGAGTGCAGGGGTCGACGTCAATACCGTGCGAGCCTGGCTTGGACATGCATCGCTTGAGACGACCAACGTGTATGCCGAAATCAACCTCGAAGGCAAGGCATGCGCGCTGGCCAAATGCGAAATCTCTGCAGGCCCGCCAGCTCCCAAGCCGTGGCACACCCATAGGCACATCATGCAGTTCCTGAAGTCGTTGTGACCCGTAATTTATGTGGCGTTCCGCAGCTCCCACCTTCCCGGAGAGGGGCCGCCTGGCGCCACATATGGACCAACGCCACATTAGGCATAAGATGTGGTGGACCACATCTTATGCCCGAATCGGGCACGTACGGATCTGTGCGGGGGGTACCCGGTAACGGGCATCTCTACCGCGATTCTCGGCACAACCCCACTTCGGCCCGGCTATGGAACGTCGTCAAACGATTCTTCGTCACGGCCGCCGACGTGATCGGTGAGAGCAATCCAGCCACGGTCGACAAGCTCCTGCGTGCCAGTCCGCACTGGGTGAGGCACAGCCATGCGAGCCATTCGCTGGCGCGGGGTGCCGAGCTCACGAGCGTTCGCGACAACCTTCGTCACGCGTCGCTGTCCGCCACCTCGATCTACCTGCACGGCGACGAGGTCAAGCGCGCCACGCAGATGAGGGAAGCCTTCGCCGAACGGGCCTGAAAGTTGTTTTAAATCAATCGCTTATAGCGACTTTGATTTTTTGTGGGATCGACAGAAATAGCCGACTTCATTGTCGCCAACGCCTTATCGCGACAGAGCCGAACTGCGCGCAAGGCGATGGTGTCGGCTTGCACCATGAGCGCTGCCACCGATGCAGCAGCAACTCCTCGATCCGCTCACCGTGGACGAGTAGCCCTTACGGCGTATAGGGGCATTCACCCGCTAATTCGCTGCCACGTCAAGGCGTCGCAAAGCGCCGGTCATGCTCACGATCGACGAGACCTTTCGATTCGGTTGCGTCCGAGTGCAGAAGGCCGCCGTCCCGCGGGTGGTTCGTGCGACGCGCCATCGTCGAGGCTGAGTTGCCTGAAGTCGACCTGCAAGCGTTGCACCAGCGGTGTCGTTGGCTGGTGGACGAAGCGGCGTGCACGCTTCAGCTCTCTTTGCTCGCGTGCTTCCATCTCTTGCTTTGCAAACTCCGTGAATTGAAGTTCTCCGGTTTCGCCGCTGCCACCAACCGAAACATACGGACGCACACGCTCAATCTGATCTTCAAGCCCCAAGTAAAGAGCAACGTCTTCCACGGACTTGAGGTCT
>DASTGE010000434.1:0-10740 GCA_035719405.1 Burkholderiaceae bacterium | reverse complement strand
CATGCCGGGCTCGATCCCTCCGCGGCCTTGGACGACCGGGCGCTGCAAACTCCTTGGGAGGCACACACGAGAGCGTGGCTCGCCGCGAGCTCTCCTGCGATCGCCCTGGCCATCAACAACGCCGCCTGCCTGCTCGACCTCGACGGCGTGATCATCGACGGCTCCTTCGGCCGCAGCCTGCTGCTGCAGTTGCTCGCCAGCGTGCGCAGTGCACTCGACGGTTATGACTGGGAGGGCGTCGCGAAGCCGGTCCTGCGAGCCGGCTCGATCGGCTCGGATGCTCGCGCGCTGGGCGGGGCGCTGCTGCCGCTGTATGCCAACTTCGCGCCTGACAGGGATCTGTTCCTGAAACTGGAGCGGTAGTAAAGCAGCGACGCTGGCAAGGCCGGACCCGGCTTGCCTGCGCAGATCACCCCCGCCGCCCGAACATCATCTGTCGTGCAAGTGCCGACTTCAGCGGCGATGCCAATTGCAGCGCCACGAGCCCGAGGCCGCGCAGCTCCGCCAACCCGGGGGCCTTCCAGGTGAAGCTGCGGGCGAGGAAGTCGGTGGCGGCGATCATGCTCCAGCGGTCGGGGGCCCGGCGCCATTCGAGACGGCGCAGCGCCGCGTCGAGGCTGCCGGACCTTCGCAACGCATCGACCAGCTCGTAGGCGTCGCGCAGGCCGAGGTTCAACCCCTGGCCCGCCACGGGGTGCAGGGTCTGCGCCGCGTTGCCGATGCGCACGCGATGCCCCGTGACGAGTGTGCGCTCAGCGTTCAGTCCGAGCGGGAATGCCTTCAGCGGGGAAATGCCGGTGACCTGCCCTGCCACGGCCGGGAAGATGCTGTTCAATACTGCGACCCTTTGCGCGTCCGTCAGCTCGCGCACCGGGTCGTCCGCGGTGGGCACGCACCACACGACCGCTGCCCGTGCGACGCCGTTCGGCGCAGGGCGCAGTGGCAGAAGCGCCGCAGGCCCATGCCGCGTGAAGCGCTCGATCGCGAGACCCGGTGTCGCGCCGAACAGCGTGACCTGGCCCACCCACGCCGTCTGTCCATAGGGTGATGTCAGGGCTTTGCGGGCTTGCTCGGCGAACACGCCACCCTCAGCGACCACGGCCAGGTCGAAGGTCTCGGCGGCGCCGCATTCGACCTCCACGCCGCCGGGTTTCTCCTTCAGTGCGGTGACAGGGTGTCCGAAGCGCGAATGCAGGCGCCCCGACTCGCGCGCGCATTCCGCCAGCCATGCGTGCTGCAGCGGCGCCACGACGGCGCCATAGCGTTGCACGGCGCCGAGCATTGGCACTGCTGCGTCGAGTGCCCGGATGCGAACTTCGGGCTCCCCGAAAGGCGTGATCAGCGAAGGCGGCGCCTGAGATACATGGACTTCGGAGATCGGCTGTGCGTCGGTAGCGTCCCAAGCGCCAAGGCGCTTGAGCAGTTGCACGCTTCCCAGCGACAACGCCAGGGTGCGTGGATCGCCCGAGACGTCGCGATCCAGCGGACGTGCATCGAACAGCGTGACCTGTGCCTGCGGCAGCCCGCGCGCCGCGTGCAGCGCAAGCGCGAGGCCCACCGGACCCGCGCCGATGACCGCGAGATTGAGGGATGACGATGCCGTCATTGTGATGAAGTCGCTCCTTCGAGGAGGTGATGACTGCGTCTGGCGCGTATTATTCGCCGAGCCCCTTTTGCGGAGCGTGCCACCATGGGATTGATGGATTTCGTCAGGAAACAGTTCGTCGACATCATCGAGTGGACGGAGGATCGGGAGGGCGTTCTCGCATGGCGTTTTCCGATCGCCGACCGCGAGATCCAGTACGGGGCGCAGCTCACCGTGCGCGAGTCGCAGATCGCGATATTCGTTAACGAGGGCAGGGTGGCCGACGTATTCGGCCCCGGCCTGCACAAACTGACGACGCAGACCCTGCCGGTGCTCACCTACCTGCGCAATTGGGACAAGCTGTTCCAGTCGCCGTTCAAGAGCGATGTGTACTTCTTCAGCACGCGCCAGCAGGTCGACCGCCGCTGGGGCACCGCGCAGCCGGTGACGGTCCGCGACAAGGATTTTGGCGCGGTGCGCCTGCGCGCCTTCGGCAACTACTCGTACCGTATCGTCGATGCCCGGTGCTTCCACACCGAGATCTCCGGAACGCGCGACGAGTACACGGTGGACGACCTCGACGGCCAGCTCCGCGGACTGATGCTGCAGCACATTTCGGATGCGGTCGCCGGCAGCGGGGTGCCGTTCCTCGACCTTGCCGCTAATCAAGTCATGTTCGCCCAGCGCCTGCGCGCGACCACGGCCCCCTCCTTCGAGGCACTGGGTCTTCAGCTCGAGCTCGTCACGGTCCAGAACCTGTCGCTCCCGGAGGAGCTCCAGAAGATCCTCGACCAGCGCATCGGCATGGGCATGGTCGGCGGCGACATGGGAAAGTTCATGCAATACCAGACTGCGCAGGCGATCCCGAAGCTTGCCGAGGGAACGGCCTCCGGAGGCGGTGTCGCGGGCGAGGCGGTCGGCCTTGGTGCGGGCGTTGCGCTCGGTCAGATCATGGCGCAACAGCTCGGGCAGGGGCTGCAAGGCAACGCGCCGGTCCAGGCGATCAAGCCGGACGAGGTGATGGCCACCATCGAAAAGCTCGGCGAGCTGCGTGCGAAGGGCATCCTGACGGAAGAGGAGTTCGCGGCGAAGAAGGCCGAGTTGCTGAAGAAGCTGGTGTGAGCAGGCCTGCGAAGCTGTCGCGCTGACCTCTCGCGCACCGGCGCTTGGCGACCCTTCCTCCCTCGCAGCGTGCGTGGCGCGCGGCGTGCCCCAACTGCGGCGCGCCGGTTGACTTCTCGTCAGCGGCTTCCGCAAGCGCGGTCTGCAGTTTTTGTCGCAGCACGCTCGTCCGTGAGGGCGAGGCGCTGCGGCGCATCGGCGTCAGCAGCGAGCTGTTCGACGACCACTCCCCCCTTCGCCTGGGCGTCGGCGGCCGCTTCCAGGGCGTCAGCTTCACGCTCGTCGGGCGTCTGCAGTACGGCTACGCGGAAGGCACGTGGAACGAGTGGCATGCGCTGTTCGATGGCGGCCGATCGGGCTGGCTCAGCGAGGACAACGGCCGCTACGTGATCGCGTTCGACGCGCCCCTGCGGGGTGAAGCGCCGCGGCCCGACGAGCTGATGGCCGGCGAGCGCCGGCTGGTCGACGGCAGGCCGTGGAGCGTTGCGTCGGTCGCCCGCGTGCATCTCATTGCGGCCGAGGGTGAACTGCCGCGTCCGCCGAAGTTGCAGGGTGAGTTCGTCGTGGCGGACCTGCGCAACGAACACGGCGAGGTCGGCACCCTCGATTACACCGATGCGGCATCGCCGCAATGGTCCGTCGGCCGCTCCGTCGCGTTGATGGAGCTGACGATGAGCGGGCTTGCGGAGGACAGCGAGAAAACGCTCAGCGCCCGCGCCTTCCCGTGCCCCCACTGCGGTGCGTCTCTCGAGGTCAAGCTCTCGACGACGCAGAGCATCGTCTGCCCGCAGTGCCGATCGGTCGTCGACATATCCGCCGGCATCGGGGCCGACCTGAAGCACTACGCGCAGAATACGGCGGGGCCGCGGGGACAGGAGCCTTTGCTGCGCCTTGGCACCGCCGGCACGCTGGCTCTCGGTACGGAAGGCCCGCTGCCATGGACGGTGGTCGGCTACCTGGAGCGCTGCGACGTGCCGCAGGACGCGGACGACGAGCAGACCTTCTGGCGCGAGTATCTGCTCTACCACCGGACGGCCGGCTTCGCTTTCCTTGTGGATGCCGAGGATGGTTGGAGCTGGGTGGTGCCGACCACCGGCGCGCCCATGCTGCGCGGCGAACGCGCGCGCCACGAAGGCGTCGACTACCTCAAGCGCTATAGCTACACGGCGAAGACGACTTACGTGCTGGGCGAGTTCTACTGGCGCGTCGAGCGCGACCAGCAGAGCTTCAACACCGACTACGCCGGCACGGGCGCCAATTCCCACAAGCGGCTGAACCGGGAAATGACCGGCACCGAGGTGGTGTGGTCGGCCGGTGAAACGATTTCCGCGGACGCCGTGGCCGCGGCATTTCGGGTGCCTTTGGAGCAGCGCGCGGCGCTGCGGCGTGACGTGACGCCGGCCGGTGCGGGCATGGGCGGACTCGTCAAGGTCGCGATCGCCGTCGTCGTGATCATCGTGCTGTTGCTGCTCGTGGCACGCTGCAGCGGCAACGACTGCGACCAACTGCGCAGCACCTTCGGCGAGTACAGCAACGAGTACCAGCAATGCGTGAGGAGCAACCGTGCATCCGGCAGTTCGCGCACGGGCGGCGGCTCGTTCGGCGGATTCAGCACCGGTGGCGGCGGCCATAAGTGAAGGCGCGAAAGCGGGCGCCAAGGCAGTGAAGATTCAACTTCAGGAGCAACGACCATGATGGGCATCGAATGGCTGAAGCCGAACATCTTTTTCGGCTCCTTCCTCTACGCGCTGATCGGCGTGATCGTGTTCTGGCTCAGCTTCGTCGTCATCGACAAGCTCACGCCTTACAACCTGTGGCTGGAGATCTGCGAGAAGAAGAACGTCGCGCTGGCGATCGTTGTCGGCTCCACTTCGATCTCCATCGGACTGATCGTGGCGGCCGCGATTCATGGATAAGCGTCCGGCAGGCGCGAACCTGTCCTCCTTCGGGCTACCTTGTATGCTGCGTCGGTGTCCGGGCGGGCTCATCCCTGCCTGCGGTCGCGCTCCATGAACACGGTCCCCGCCGTCCTGCGCTCACGCGTAGCTCCTGCCGAACTCGCGCTGCTGGTGTCGGTGTTGGTCATCGCGGCCTGCGGGCTGGTTTACGAGCTGGCTGCGGGTGCGCTGGCGAGCTATCTGCTCGGCGACTCGGTGCTTCAGTTCTCCACGGTCATCGGAAGCTACCTGTTCGCGATGGGACTGGGCTCATGGCTCTCGCGCTTCGTCGAGCGGCAGCTTGTCGCGCAGTTCCTTCGTGTCGAGCTGATGGTCGGCCTTGTCGGCGGCTTGATGCCGATGGCGCTTTTCGTGGCCCACAGCATTCTGCCTGGCGCCGCGATCGCACCGTTTCGCGTGCTGCTCTATGGGATGGTGTTGCTCGTGGGCGTGCTGGTGGGCTTGGAAATCCCGCTCGTGATGCGCATCCTCAAGCGGCACTTCGCCGAGCGCTACGCGCTGAAGGAGCTGGTGTCGCAGGTGCTGACCTTCGACTACCTCGGCGCCCTCGCGGTGTCGATCGCGTTTCCGCTGCTGCTCGTGCCGCAGCTGGGGCTGGCGAGAACCGGCGTGCTGTTCGGACTGATGAATGCGGGCGTCGCCACGTGGACCCTTTGGCTGTTTCGCGGCGAGCTGCGCCAGCTGCGGTCGCATGTCATCGCCTGTGCGCTCGTCATTGCCGCGCTGACGACAGCGATGCTCACGGCCGATGTCACGACCACATGGGCGGAGGACCGCTTCTACGGCGACCGCATCATCCTCCGCGCGTCGAGCCCGTATCAACGCGTCGTGGTTACCTCCGGACCGTCCGGCGTGCGGCTCTTTCTGAACGGCAATCTCCAGTTTCACTCGCGAGACGAGTACCGCTACCACGAGGCGCTCGTGCATCCCGCGATGGCGGCTCACGGCTCGCCGCGACGCGTGCTCGTGTTGGGTGGGGGCGATGGGCTGGCCGCGCGCGAAATCCTCAAGTACCCGACCGTGCAGCAGGTGACGCTGGTCGACCTCGATGCCGAGGTCACGAGGCTGTTCAGCCAGCAGCCGCTGCTGCGCGCCCTGAATGCCGACGCCTTGCGTTCGCCGAAGTTGTCGGTCGTCAATGCCGATGCCTTCCAGTGGCTGGAGCAGCATGCCGACAGCTTCGACGTGATCGTGATCGACTTTCCCGATCCCACCAACTTCTCGGTCGGCAAGCTCTACACGACGACCTTCTACGAGCTGGTCGACCAGCACCTCTCGGCCGGTGGGTACGCGGTGGTGCAGACCACATCGCCATTGATCGCACGCCGCAGCTTCTGGACGGTCGTGGCCACGCTGGAGGCGGTGGGCCTCGGCGTTACGCCCTATCACGCCCATGTGCCGAGCTTTGGCGAGTGGGGGTTCGTGATTGCGGGACGGCGGCCATGGCACATGCCGGACGGACTGCCACCCGGCCTGCGCTTCGTCTCGCTGCGCGGACTGCCCGCGCTGCTGGACTTCCCGCCCGACATGGCGCGCGTGCCGGCTGAGCCCAACCGGCTGTCCAACCAGCGGCTCGTGCGCCTGTATGAAAGCGAATGGGGGCGGGTACTGCAGTGAGGCGCAGGACGTTGCTCGCTGCTGCCGGGGCGTCGGTTGCCGGATGTCACGCTGCGTCGTCCCAGCTGGAAGGCGGGTGGGTCGGGGCATCGCACGAGCGCGGGCATCGACTGCGCGACACCATGCCTTCGGCGACCGCAACACCATCGCAGTGGCGCCGCGCCTCCGTCATCGTCGTGGGCGGCGGCATCGCCGGACTGGCGGCAGCGCGTGCACTCGCATCGCTCGGCATCGACGACGTCCACCTGCTCGAGCTGGAAGAGGAACCCGGAGGCAACAGCCGGGGCCATGTCATGGTCGGCATACGCTGCCCTCTCGGCGCTCACTACCTGCCCTTGCCCGGGCCGCATGCGCACGAGGTGGCGCAGTTGCTGCACGAGTTCGGGCTCGCGCGGGTCGAGGCCGGCCGGGTGGTCTACGACGAGCGGCATCTGTGCCACAGCCCTCAGGAGCGGCTCTTCGTCGACGGTGCATGGGTCGAGGGGTTGCTGCCGCCGGCTGCTGCGGGGTCGCGTCGTGAGGGGCAGTACCGGCGCTTTTCGAAGGCCGTGGACGACGCGATGGCGCATCGGGCCTTCGCAATGCCCACACGCCGCGCCGCGTGGACGCCCGCTCACGCCGCCCTCGACGCGCAGCCCTTCGCCCGCTGGCTCGCTGTTCAGGGTTTCGACGACGACAGGCTGCTGTGGTATCTCGACTACTGCTGCCGCGACGACTATGGCGCGGGTGTCGGTGTAGTTTCTGCATGGGCCGGCTTGCACTATTTCGCAAGTCGCCACGGCTTCCATCCGCATTTGGATGATGACAACGAGCGGGAGCCGGTGCTGACCTGGCCCGAAGGCAACGCGTGGCTCGCGCGCCGTCTGGCGCAACCCTTGGCCGGGCGGCTGCACGCGGGTCGCACGGTGTTGCGCGTGAGCGAGGAGCGGCACGCGGTGAGGGTGCTCGCATGGGACTCGCGTTCGCAGCGTCTCGAGGCCTGGCAGGCTGCGCAGGTGATCATCGCGACGCCCCTCTTCGTTGCAGCCCGCTTGCTCGACACGCCCTTGCCTGCATTGGCTGAAGCGGTCCGCCTGCAACGTCACGCACCGTGGCTCGTGGCGAACCTGAGACTCGACGGGCCGCTGGTCGACCGCCCCAGCGGGGCTCCGCCGTCATGGGACAACGTCATTCATGGCGGCGATGCGCGCTCGCTCGGCTATGTCGATGCGATGCATCAGTCGCCGCTCCCGCACTTGGGTCCGACCGTCCTCAGCGTCTATTGGACGCTTCCGGCCGCCGAACGCCGAGCCTTGCTCGACACGCCCTGGCAGATGTGGGCCCAGCGTGTGATCGCAGATCTCGCACGCGTGCATCCAGACCTGCCGGCCAAGGTGCGGCGCGCTGATCTCATGCGGCACGGGCACGCCATGAGCATCCCGAGCCCTGGTGTGAGGGGCAGTGCCGCGTTGCAGGCGCTGGCCTCGCGCGACGAAGGCCGGGTGCGGTTCGCACATGCAGATCTGGCGGGCTATTCCGTATTCGAGGAAGCGTATACGGTGGGCGTCATGGCCGGCTCGCGAGCGGCACGGTCACTCAGAGGCTGAAAACCGCTTCCGTTTGTCAATGCATCCTCATTACTGCCGTGGGATCAGGCCGCGTGCCGGCGGTCGCGCTCACGCGTCGCGTAGTACGCGCGCTTGGCCTTGTACATCTGCGCGTCGGCGCGATTCACCGCGGCTTCCAGCCGCTCGCCTTCGACTGCCGTGCCCATACCGATCGAGATGCTCAACGGCGTTCCGTGATACTGATTGTTCAGGGCGAGCAGATCGTGCAGCTGTTCGACCAGTTGCGCTGCGCGGCGCATGTCGGTCCCCGGCAGGAGCAACGCAAACTCGTCGCCACCGACGCGCGAGGCGGTCACAGGCCGTTCCACCAGCTTGCCCAGCACCTCGCCGATGCGCTGCAGCAGCGCGTCACCCGCGCTGTGCCCGCCGCGGTCGTTGGCCGCCTTCAGCCCGTTCACGTCGACGACCACCACGGTGACGGGCCATGGACCCTTGCGGTCCAGCCGATTAAGCTCCTCGGTGAAGAAGGCGCGGTTTGAAAGGCCCGTCAGCACGTCGTGCTTGCCGAGGTACTCGAGGTAGGCCTCCGCCTTCTTGCGGGCGCTGATGTCAGTGAGCGAGACAAGGACCTGGTCCCAGCGCTCTTCGTGTCCGGGCAGGACGGAGAACTGCAGGTACACATGCAGCTTCTCGCCGTCGAGTGCGTGGTTCACCACCTCGCGCTGTTGAAACAGCTTGCCCTGCCAGAGGTCGACCAGCTGCTCCGCGAAGTGCGCGCGCATGTCGTCGCCGAATACGACATCGAGCTTGCCCAGCAGCGTGCGTTTGTCGGGCGCGCGGAACATGGCGAGTGTCTGCTGATTGACGTCGATGACGCGGATCTCCTGCATGCAACGAGTGACGAACTCCGGGTGTACGTCGATGAAGACCCGGAAGTCGTCGACGCCGCGCTCTCGCACCTCCTGAAGCAGGGACCGGATGGTGCTGAAATCCTCGACCCAAAGCGACACGGGCGAGTGCTCGAACAACCCCTTTGCGTACTGCTCGCTGCCGCGAAGGGCACGTTCCGCACGCGCGCGCTCGGTCACGTCCTCGATGGCCAGGAGCACACGCGCCCAGTCGTGCTCGTGTCCCGGGAGCACGCTGCCTTTGAGCAGGATCTGCAGGCGCGCGCCCTGCAAGGTGTAGTTCACGGTCTCGCTGCTGAAGTGCGAGCAGCCTTCCCACAACTGGATCAGTTCCTCGACATGCTGATCGAGCATCTCGTCGCGCAGCACCTCGTCCAGGCGCGCAACGAGCTCGTCCTGATCCTGTGCGCCGTACAGTTGCAGCGTGTGGCGGTTCACGCGCAGCACGCGGATGCATCTCGAGCACTCGGCGAGCGCCTCGGGCTGCTCGCGCAGCCATGCGCGCAGATCGACGACGCCGCGTTGGCGCCATTTGTCGAAAAGGCCCTTCAGGGCGCTGTAGTCCTCCAGCCAGAGCGACACGGGCGCCAACTCGAACATTTCGGCATACGGTTCCACCGACAACTTCTCCCTGGTGTTTCGCTTTCTTGCCTGTGCCGCAGGATTGTCCCATCGGTCCATCTCCTGTGCAGGGCGGCCGTCGACTCCCGGCATAAGATCCGCCGCTTGTCGGCATCGCAACAGGTGAGTCGGATGAACTATCGGCGTCTGGGCCGCAGCGGCCTTCAGATCAGCGAGTTGTCGCTCGGGTCATGGGTCACCTATCACAACCAGATCGACAGGCGTGCGGCCGTCGAGAATGCTGGCAACGGCCATGGACGCGGGCATCAACTTCTTCGACAACGCAGAGGCGTATGCCCTGGGCCAAAGCGAGGTCATGATGGGCGAGGCGTTCAAGGCCCTTGGCTGGCCGCGGCTGAACTACCTCGTCTCCACCAAGTTCTTCTGGGGCCTGGACCGCGAAGGCGCGGCGCCGAACCGCAAGGACACGCTCAACCGGAAGTACCTGATGCAGGCGATCGACGGCTCGCTTCAGCGCATGCAGCTCGATCACATCGACCTCGTGTTCTGCCACCGCTGCGATCCGCACACCCCGATCGAGGAGACGGTGTGGGCGATGAGCGACATGATCCGGCAGGGCAAGGCGCTGTATTGGGGTACGAGCGAGTGGCCCGCCGACGCGATCCGCGCGGCGTGGGACATCGCCGAGCGGCATCACCTGCACAAGCCGGTGATGGAGCAGCCGCAGTACCACCTGTTCCACCGCCGACGGGTGGAGCAGGAGTACGCCCGACTGCACGAAGACATCGGCCTCGGTCTCACGACCTGGAGCCCGCTCGCCTCCGGACTGCTCACCGGCAAGTACAGGCAGGGCGTGCCCGAGGGCAGTCGAGGCTCGATGCCGACCATGAGCTTCCTGCAGGCGCAGCTGACGAATCCTGCGAAGAATGCCGCCGTCGAACAGCTGGAGCCGATCGCGGAGGAACTGGGCGCGACCATCGCCCAGCTGGCGATCGCGTGGGTGCTGAAGAATCGTCACGTGAGCACCGTGATCACCGGGGCGTCAAAGCTCGCGCAGCTGCAGAGCAATCTGAAGGCGACCGAGCTGGCGAGGAGGCTGACGACGGAGGTGATGGAGCGGATCGAGGCGGTGTGCGGCGGGTTGGCGCAGTGAAAGAGGGGCGTTGTCTCCCTCTCCCGCCTATATACCGCCTGGCGCGTGGGGAGAAAATTTTGGATGGAGAGGCAGGCTCATGGCCGCCAACTGATCGGGAGTTCCCACGTTCTCCCATGGGCCCTGATACCGCTCCACGCTGATGCGCTTCTGCCGCATTCCCTCGAACAGCAAGGGCCCGAGGGCAGCGCGTGTGCCGGGCATGATGGCCGCGCATAGCGCCGCCCGCATGAGCGCGAGATTCGCGTAAGTCCACCTCTGACCATCA
>DASTGE010000433.1:0-4692 GCA_035719405.1 Burkholderiaceae bacterium | reverse complement strand
TGGCGTGCGGCAAGGGCGACGCCATGGAGTGCCTTTCGCGTGAGGCCTTCCTGAAGGACGTGTTCTTCGACAGCGACACCGCCATGGGCGTGCTGTCGCATGTGCCGGGCAGTGCAGACACCAACCCGCTGGACTTCGAGGCCGCGGGCGCGACGCGGGAGGCCGTGAACATGCTCGATGGCACCGAACGCCTGGTGCTGCATGGCCGGTGCATGCCGACGCTGCCCGGCGAGCTCGACAGCATGGACGCGCAGGCCTCCCGCTTTCCCCTGGCGGCCTTCAAGACATTCACCCAGATCGGCCCGCGCAACGGCCCCGCCGGCTTCTTTCTCGACGAAGACCGGTTCGGCACGCCCTTCATCGAGCGGGCGCGCAAGCTCGGCGTCAAGCGCATCGCCGTCCACAAGGGTTTGCCCTTCGGTACGCGCGGATCCGAGTTTTCCAGCCCGCGCGACATCGGCCCGGCCGCCCGACGCCATCCGGACATGACGTTCCTCGTCTACCACTCGGCCTTCGACACCAGTGTTCGCGAGGGACCTTACAACCCGGCGGCCCATGCGGGCGTCGATACGCTCGTGCGATCGATGCAGGATGCCGGCAACCCGGTCAACGTCTACGCCGAGCTGGGTAGCACATGGCGCTTCCTGATGCGCGATCCCGATCAGGCCGCGCACATGCTCGGCAAGCTGCTGAAGACCTTCGGCGAAGACCGCATCCTTTGGGGCACCGACTCGATCTGGTACGGCAGCCCGCAGGACCAGATCCAGGCCTTTCGTGCCTTCCAGATCGACCGCGAGCTGCAGGAGCGGCATGGCTACCCTGCCCTGACGCCTGCCGTCAAACGCAAGATCTTCGGCGTCAACGCGGCGAGGGTGTACGGCCTGCAGCCGGAAGCGACGCGCCGCAAGCTCGGCAAGGACCGCGTGCAGCGCGGCAAGGCCGAGTACCTGAACGACCCGCGTCCCAGCTTCGCGACCTACGGACCGCGCAACCGCGCAGAGTTCCTCGCGTTCAGGCGGCTGCATGGCGCAATGCCGTGAGCGAGTGAAGCGCTGCAATCCGCCCCGCCGATCGGGTTGGAAGACTGAAGCGACGCAAGCGTCGTTTACGATGCCAAAGGCCTGCCGACGATGGCGGGCGCGCCTTTCCAAACGTCACAAGCCGGGAGCAACACCATGGGAAGCAACGTCGAGTTCAAGCGCCCCGACGGCGCCGCCTTGCAGGGCTACCTCGCAGAAGCAGCAAAGGGACCGCACGGACTCGGCGCCGTCGTGGTGATCCAGGAATGGTGGGGACTGAACGACCAGATCCGCGGTGTCGCGGACCGGCTCGCCGCGGCCGGCTTCACCGCGCTCGTGCCCGACCTTTACCGGGGCAAGTCGACGGTCGAAGCCGAGGAGGCGCATCACCTGATGCAAGGGCTGAACTTCGGCGAGGCGGCATCGCAGGACGCGCGCGGCGCGCTCCAGTTCCTCAAGGCGCGCGGCGGCAAGGTGGGCGTGACCGGCTTCTGCATGGGCGGAGCCCTCACCGTGCTCACCCTCACCATGGCCTCGGAGGCCGATGCCGCGGTCGTCTGGTATGGATATCCACCGCTGGAATATGTGGACGCATCGAAGATCAAGGCGCCGGTGATGGCACATTGGGCCACGCAGGACGAGGCCTTCGCGATCTCGGGCGTCGATGCGCTCGAGGAGAAGCTTCGAGGCGCAGGCGTCAAATACGAAGGGCATCGTTACCTGGCGCATCACGGCTTTGCCAACGAAACGGCACAGGGACCGCGGCGGATCAAGATCACGCAGTACGACCAGGCGTGGGCTCAACTTGCATGGGACCGCACGTTCCGCTTCTTCGGGCGTCACCTGGCCTGACCCCACGTCAAGACAACGGGAGGCACCATGACGATTCAGCCCTTTCGCGTCCGGCTTCCCGACGACACACTGCAGGCCCTGCGGCTCAGGCTGGATCTCACTCGATGGCCGGACGAGCCGCCGGGCGCCGGCTGGAGCTATGGCAGCGACCTCGCATTCATGCGCGACCTCGTCGCCCACTGGCGCGAGGGCTACGACTGGCGTGCGCAGGAGGCCATGCTGAACCGCTTCGATCACTTCATGATCGAGCGTGAAGGCACGAGGCTGCACTTCATTCGCCAGGAGGGCAACGGCCCCGAGCCCACACCCCTGCTGCTTCTGCACGGATGGCCGGGGTCGGTGTGGGAGTTCCACAAACTCATTCCGCGGTTGACCGACCCCGCCCGCTTCGGCGGCGACGAGCGGGACGCCTTCACCGTCATCGCGCCGTCCCTGCCCGGCTACGGCTTCTCCTTCGTCCCCGGACAGGCGCGCTTGGACCGTGTGCAGATGGCCGAGCACCTCGTCTCGCTCATGGTCGATGACCTCGGCCATGCACGGTTCGCGGTGCAGGGCGGAGACATCGGCTCTCACGTCGGATCGCGCATCGCGGCGGCCCATCCCGCGCGCGTCATCGGGCTGCACCTGAACTTTCTCGGAATCCGCGACGTTGCGCTGCCAGCGGAGCCCAGCGATGAGGAGCGCGCATACGCGGCGGACCTCAAGCACTGGCTGACCGAAGAGACGGGCTACCAGTGGATCCAGGGAACGAAGCCGCAGACCCTTTCATACGGCTTGACAGATTCGCCCGCCGGGCTGGCTGCCTGGATGATCGAGAAGTTTCGCAGCTGGAGCGACTGCGATGGCGACCTGTTGTCCGTCTACACGCGCGACGAACTGCTGACCGCTGTCATGCTCTATTGGGCCACCGGCGCCATCAACTCCTCGTTCTGGCCGTACTACACCAGCCGACACGGCGACTGGTCTGCAGCGCGAGGACCGAAGATCACGGTGCCCACCGGATACCTGTCATTTCCGAAGGAGATCGTGCGGCCTCCGCGCAGCCTCGCCGAGCGCGTGTTCAACATCCGGCACTGGACGGTGGCCACGCGAGGAGGCCACTTTGCCGCGCTCGAGCAGCCCGATGTCCTTGCCCAAGACATCAGGGCCTTCTTTCGCGAGCTGCCGGGTTGACCGGGTTGAAAGAGGAAGACTGTCGCATTGCGCGCCGGCCGCGCGCATTCACTGCCCTGTCACTACTGTGTCGCGCACGCGAAATTCGCAGCGTCTTCCACGCTGCCTGATCCCTTGTACTCCGCGAATTGGGGATAGGCGCAGAGCGGCCGCGTACGTCCCGGAATGACGGGAGGTTCGAGGCCGCAGCGGCAGGAATCATGTCGGGGGCCCTGACCCTTCTCGACCCAATTGGCCATTGCGGTGAGCGCTTCGAACTGGTCGGTTGCAACACCTCCGCCGCAAATCGCCTCTACCATCCACGGCTGGTGCGCTTTCTGGACCGGACGACCGGCAGCCTGCCAACGTCGACGAAGTGCTCAACGACACGATGTCCGTCGTCTGGCACGACGCAGGGAGATATCTTCGCGATCGCGTATCGCAAGGCTTTTAAGCACTGAAAGCCCCGGGCACCCTGGACAATGTGCCTCTGGAAGATCCGGACGACCTCCCCGCGCCGGGGAGGGAAGCGGCCGGGCAGCCGGAGCGGCAGTTCAGCCGGCGCGAGCTTCGCGAGCGGCATGACCGCAGGGCGATTGCATGAACGGCAGGGCAAATTTGTGCTAAACACTGCCCTCAGGATCCCCAACGAGGTGATCGGGCCTCGCATCTGACAAAACGAGCGCTCTGTTCTCCAGTCACGCTGTCGATTTGCACAAATTTTAAGCGGCACATGATTGCCAGAAACAAATTCCCAGCGACACAAACAGATGCGTTGTCAAAGATTTTGTAAGGCAAGAACCGGTCAGCTTGGTGTGTTTGGCGCGAAAACCCTCATGCAATCGCCCTGGGCATGACCGAGGGTACGGAGCACGGGCCGGCGCGGGCAAACGCATGGAAGGCGCCCGGTCGAGACATCCCGACCACAGTGCCGGCCGGACGCTGGGACTTGGCCTCCGGCTCCTCATTCGCAGCAGCCCACGTCGCCGGGTTGATGGCGCTGTTGCGGGAGCGGCAGCGCGCGGCGCCGGCTTCGGCCATGCTGGTCCGCTCACCGTATGTCGAGTTCAATGGTGGCCATCCTTTAGCCAGCAGATGGCGGTCGATCGCCCACGCCGGAGTCTTTCACGGCCTGAATCGCCCCTCGCCGAAGGCCAAGGGCCGGGAACTGCAGCTGTCGTGGGTGGCTGCGCAGCGAAACACCCCGCGGGCTCCATTGAGCGAATGGCTACATCAATCGCTCTTCGGTCAGACGCAGCACACCTGGGTGTTGCGCCTGTCGCTCTTTTTCTGACGCCGATCTTTTCGAAAACGTCCGCGCGTGCCACTGCAGGATCCAAGTTGAGAGTGGTATTGAATGGGCATATCGAATCTGCGAATTGACGAGGAGTGCAGGGTCACCGAAACCGCATTGATCTGCTCGCCAATAGCACCGGCCGTAATCGTTTAGTCCCCCTGACTCGATGCACAATGCGTCCCCATCCAAATGACGAGGGCAAGCGAGCTGACGGGGCATGGCGAAGCTGAACGATCACGATCTGAAGCAGATTGACGCTGCGTGGTTGGCCAAGCAACCGGAGGCGGTGATACGGAGCTTGCTGGAGCGTGCACTGGAAGACCTGAAAGCGGCGCGGGACCGATTGAACCAAGGGCCTGGCAACAGTTCCAG
>DASTGE010000432.1:0-2453 GCA_035719405.1 Burkholderiaceae bacterium | reverse complement strand
GGGTCGTTGACCTGAATCGCCCGGTTGACGAGGTACGCGACCTGCTCGCCGAGGTGGATCTGTGTTTCGGCCACCCGCAGCACGACTGGATCCTGCCGCTGCGTGGCTGGCATTTCGGCAAAGGGCAGTGCCCAACCGGGCAACGGATCATCGCGGGTCACGGCTGCGGCAGCGGCCTGTGTTTCCCCGCTTGCGAGGGTTGAGTCTGCGGGGGGCTGCGCGAGCGCGGTGACACACGCAAAGGACATGAGCGCCGCCAGCAGGGCGGCGCGCAACGGCGACTGGCTCATGGACGCTACGGCGGGGGAGACCCGTCACCATACCTCAGTCGGCCGCTCAGTCATCCACGCGTTCCTCAGGCGTGTGCGAGAAATCACCGCAGACTGCGCTGCGACGTAAGGAATGCATCCGTCCTTGCGAGAATCCTGCACCCCCCGTCAGTTCACATCCCTTGAGTTCCCCCGCTTTCCAGCGCTGCGCATGTGCGGCCTTCTCCCTGCTCTGCACGCTGCCGACGCTCGCCCAGACGCAGCCTGCGCCGGAGCCTTCACCGCAGAGCCCGCAACGCGTCGAAATCACCGGTGGCCGCGACAGCGACACCGAGCAGCGCCGGCAGTCGACGGCAGCAAAGATCGTGATCGGCCGCGACGAGATCGAGCGCATGGGCGACTCCACCCTGGGCGAAGTGCTCAAGCGCCTGCCGGGCATCACCGCGCAGGGGGCTCCGGGGCGCGGCGGAGCGATCCGCATGCGCGGGCTCGGCGGGGGCTATACGCAGATCCTGCTCGACGGGGATCGGGTACCTCCGGGCTTCTCGCTGGATTCGATCAATCCCGAGCAGGTCGAGCGCATCGAGATCCTGCGCGCACCGACGGCAGAAACGGGCGCTCGCGCCATCGCCGGCACGATCAACATCGTGACCCGCGAGGGCCTTTCCAGGCGGAGCAACGACCTTCGCGTCGGATTCGGCCTTGAAACCGGCAGGTTGAACCCCGGCGCCTCATGGACGCGCAACGGCGGGTCGGGAAGCTTCAACTACAACGTGTCGTTGTCGACGTTCCACTTCAAGCGCAAGACCGGGGGTGCGACCACGACCACCCGCGTCGACTCGACCGGCATGCCGGTCTTCCAGGAGCTCGAAGAGGCCGTGGGCGAGGAGCGACGCACGGGGTTGCATCTCACGGGCCGGCTTCAATGGCGCGTGGGCGATGAGCAGGACGCGCTCACGTTGATGCCCTTTCTCGTGCAGTCGCATGGCGGTTCGCGCAGGGTGTCGCAGCTTGAGAGGTTGCTCGGCACGCCGGACATCAACGACCGCGACTACTCGAGAGCGCAAACCGAATCATCGTCAGACTACACGGTGGCGCGGCTCAACGGGCAATACCGTCACCGGCTCGCTGACGGCACCCGGCTGGAATGGCACGCGGGCGCGGGTCTTGCGAGGATCCGCAGCGACAGCCATCAGCAGGAGTTCGGGGGCAGCGATCCGCAGACCGTGGACGACCGCCTGAGGACGCGCGACCGCTCGGCGCACTTCAACGGCAAGGCAACGCATCTGCTCGACAACGACCACAACCTCGTCGCGGGCGCAGAGTCCGAGGTCTCCCGACGCACCGAGAGCGCGCTTCGCAACGGCGCCCCGGTGCTCGAAAGCAGTGACAACCTTCAGGCCTCGACACTGAGACTCGCCCTCTACGCGCAGGACGAATGGAAGCTGTCGTCGCGATGGGCGGCGCACGCAGGGCTGCGATGGGAAGGCATCACGACGCGGGGGGAGGGGGTTCAGTCCAGCGGCACCGGCACAAGCTCCGATCACAACCGGAGCAGCGTGTGGACACCCCTGCTTCACGCTGTGTACAAGCCCGATCCCAAGAGCCGGGACCAGCTGCGCATCAGCCTCACGCGCAGCTACAAGTCGCCGACGTTGCAGAGCCTCATCGGCCGGCCCTCGCTGTCGACGCATAACGATGCGACGCGCCCGGACCGCGTCGGCAACCCGAACCTGCGTCCGGAGCTCGCCACCGGGCTCGACGTCGCGCTCGAACGCTATCTGGCGGGCGGGGGCGTGCTCAGTGCGAACCTGTTCTATCGGCACATCACCGATTACATGCGGACCGTGACCACCACCGGGATCGTGCCGTGGTCCGCGGCGGCCCGCTTCGTCTCCCGTCCGCGCAACGTCGGCAATGCGATCACTCAAGGGCTGGAGCTGGAAGCGAAGTTCCGGCTCGATCAGATGATGTCAGACGCGCCCCATGTGGATGTGCGCAGCAATCTGAGCCTGTTTCGCTCGCGTGTGCGAGGCGTCCCAGGTCCTGACAACCGCCTCGATGAGCAACCCGGCGCAACGGCCAACCTGGGCGCAGACTACCGTTGGCGCGGCCTGCCGCTCACGCTGGGCGGCAACCTGAACTGGACCCCCGGCTACACGACGCGGCTTTCGGACGCTCAAC
>DASTGE010000431.1:0-8449 GCA_035719405.1 Burkholderiaceae bacterium | reverse complement strand
AAGGTGCTGGGCGCGGAGCAGCTGATCGAGTTCTACGCCGGCTGGTGCGCGAAGTACCCGATCGTCACGATCGAGGACGGCATGGCCGAAGGCGACTGGGACGGCTGGAAGCATCTCACCGAGCGCCTGGGCCGCAATGTGCAGCTGGTGGGGGACGATCTCTTCGTCACCAACACGAAGATCCTGAAGGAAGGCATCGAACGCCGCATCGCCAATTCGATCCTCATCAAGATCAACCAGATCGGCACGCTGACCGAGACGTTCGCCGCGATCGAGATGGCCAAGCGTGCCGGCTATACCGCCGTCATCAGCCATCGCTCGGGCGAGACCGAGGATTCGACGATCGCAGACATCGCCGTCGGCACCAACGCCGGGCAGATCAAGACAGGCTCGATGAGCCGCAGCGACCGCATGGCGAAGTACAACCAGCTGCTGCGCATCGAGGAAGACCTGGGCGATGTCGCCACGTATCCCGGCCGCACCGCCTTTTACAACCTGCGCTGACGACGCCCCGGCCCTCTACGCAAAGTCCCCATGCGCCCGCTCGCGCTGCTGCTGGTCGTGCTGATCGCGCTCATTCAAGCTGAACTCTGGATGGGCAGGGGCGGCCTGCCGCGCTCGGTGTCGCTGCAGGGCCAGGTGCGCGAGCAGCAGCAGAAAAACGAGGTGGCCCGCCAGCGCAACGCGCAACTTGACGCCGAGGTCAGCGACCTGAAGGAAGGGCTGGAGATGGTCGAGGAAAAGGCGCGGCTGGAGCTGGGCATGGTCAAGCCCGACGAGATCCTCGTCCAAGTGCAGCGCGCGGCACCTGCTGCTTCCTCGGCATATCCGGCATCTGCAGCAAAGCCTTGAGCCGGCGTGATCGGCCGATGGGGGCTTCTACGGAAATCGGCCTGGTACTCCGATGAGCCTTCGCATCGCCATCGTCGGTGCTGAAGGCACCGGCAAGACCACGCTGGCGCGAGATCTCGGTGAGCGACTGCAGCAGGCGACGGGACTGAGGACACAAGTCGTGAGCGAGTTCCTGCGCGAGTGGTGCGACCGCGAGGGACGGACGCCGCATGCAGACGAGCAGAGGGCGATTGCGGAGGAGCAAGGGCGGCGCATCGAGGCGGCATCTCTCGCGGCTGAATTGATCGTTGCCGACACGACCCCGTTGATGGCCGCCGTTTACAGCGACCTGCGCTTCGCCGACCGCTCGCTCTACCCGTTCGCGCTGGAGCAGCAGCTTCGGTATGACCTGACGCTGTTCACGGCCCTCGACCTCCCCTGGATCGCCGACGGCCTTGACCGGGCCGGCCTACAGCTGCGCAAGCCTGTCGATCGCGCGCTCCGCGGTGCATTGCTGACTGCGGGAATTGGCTGGAGCCTGGTCAGCGGAAGCGGCGAGATGCGGGTTGAAGCGGCGCTGAACGCTGTCACCCCCCTGCTCACGAATCGCAAGACCCCGCGCAATGGCCTATTCGTGCGCCTCGCGCAGCGCGACGGGGCGCAGCCTCAATGGCGCTGGGTGTGCGAAAAGTGCGACGTGCCCGAATGCGAGCACCTCACCGGACCGTGACGCTGCTCGGAGGGCAGCGCTCAAGCGTTGCCTCAATGCACCACAGACGACCGCGGGGACTGATTACCCGCGGGCGTGAACAGCTCTCCCACGTCGACCGGATCGAAGTGGTACTGCTGCCCGCAGAACTCGCAGCCGATCTCCACGGTCTCGCGTTCAGCGAGGATGCTGTCGACCTCCTCCCGCCCCAGCCCCTTGAGCATGTTGCCCACGCGCTCCCGTGAGCAGCTGCAGGAAAAGCTCGGAGTCTGCGGCTCGAAGCGGATCAGCTTCTCTTCCCAGAACAGGCGCCGCAGGATGGTCTCGACATCGAGGCCGAGCAGTTCGTCCTGGGTCAGCGTTGCGGCAAGATGCGAGATCCGGTTGAAGCCTTCGTTGAATCCGATGTCGTCTTCATTGCGGCGCCCTTCGAGGTTGCCCTCGCCTTCCACGGGAAGACGCTGGATCAGCAGACCTGCTGCAAGGTTGTCGTTGGCCGCCAGCACGAGTCGAGTATCGAGCTGCTCGGACTGCAGCATGTAATGCTCGAGCACCTGGGAAAGTTGCTGAAGGGGCTCGCGATGGTCGCCGTGAAGGGGCACGACTCCTTGATATGGCTGCTGCCCCGGAAGCCGCCGGGTCGGGTCGAGCGTGATGGCGCAGCGGCCCTTGCCGTGCACGTTCAGCATCGCTTCGAGTCGGGCCGAGGGCGGCACCTGGCCGACGACTTTGGCGGTCGCGCGAAAGCTTAGGTCGGGGCGCACCTCGGCCACTGCGATCTTCACCGGCCCATCACCGAAGACCTGAAGGATCAGCGAGCCGTTGAATTTGATATTGGACTGCATCAACACGCCTGCGGCCGCCATCTCTCCGAGCAGGGCGCGCACCGGAGGCGGGTAGGCGCCCGCGATTTCGCGGCGCTTGAGAACCTCGCGCCAGCTGGCGCCGAGGCGAACGAGCATGCCGCGAACCGGCAGGCCCTCGAACAGAAACTTGTGCAATTCGTTCACTGCGGATAACTGGGGACGACACCCCCCGGGTTCAAGCGGGAGTTATAGAAGCGGGGTCATCGGTTCCGCGGAAGGCGGAGACCATAATCTACAGGATGGAACTGAGGCAGCGTGCGCTCGAGGTCTTGTGCCTCCCTGATCCGGCGGACAAGGCGGCAGAGGTTTCTGATTTGCTGCACGCCGCGCGTGACCGACGTGTGATGGTCGATCCTTGCGCGGTGCCGCTGCCTCAAGGACCCCTGCCCGGCCGCCCTGCCCGTCCCCGGCTGGTGCCGCCATCGCAGGTACCGCATCGCACGCCCTTCACGCCGCAAGGCCGGGCTGCCCTGTTGCACGCCATCGCCCACATCGAGTTCAACGCCATCAATCTCGCACTCGACGCGGTATGGCGTTTCGCCGGTATGCCGACTGACTTCTATTTCGACTGGCTCCAGGTGGCGGCAGAAGAGGCCCTGCACTTCACCCTGCTGCGCGACCATCTGCGGCAGTTGAACCAGGACTACGGGGACTTCGACGCCCACGACGGCCTTTGGGCGATGACCGAAAAGACGCAAGGCGATGTCATCGCCCGCATGGCGCTGGTGCCTCGCACGCTCGAGGCCCGCGGCCTTGACGCCACGCCGCCGATCCAGGCGAAATTTGCCAAGGCCGGCGACATGCGGGCGGTCGAGATCCTTGATGTGATTCTTCGCGACGAGATCGGCCATGTTGCCATCGGCAACCGATGGTACGCGTGGTTGTGTGGGCGGCATGCGCTCGATCCCGTCTCCCATTACCGAGTCCTCGTCGAACGTTATTCGGCGCCGCGACTCAAACCGCCGTTCAACAGGCCTGCCCGCCTGGCCGCCGGATTCAGCGAGGTGGAGCTGGCCTACCTGACCCAATCGACCGACCCATGAACGTCTTTGTCGCAGGCTTCCAGCACGAGACCAACACCTTCGCCCCCTCTAAAGCCGACTGGCCCGCGTTCCTTGCGGGTGCTGGCTACCCGGCGTTCTCGCGTGGCGCGGAGATGCTGGAGAGGATCGGCCCCACCAGCCTCCCGATGGCCGGCTTTCTCCGCTTTGCGGCGACGCAGGGATGGACTTTGCTGCCTTCGGTCTGGGCGGGCGCAATGCCGTCGGCGCACGTCACGAAAGATGCCTTCGAGCGCATTGCCGCCGCATTGCTCGAAGACCTCGACGCGGCACTGCTCGCCGGCGGGCTTGACGGCATCTACCTCGACCTTCACGGCGCCGGGGTGGCCGAGCATGTGGACGACGCCGAGGGCGAACTGCTGGCGCGAATCCGTGACCGGATCGGACCGGCGCTGCCGATCGTCGCCAGTCTCGACCTGCATGCGAACGTGACGGAGCGGATGATGCGCATGGCAACCGCGATGACCACGTTCCGCACATACCCGCACGTCGACATGGCGGCCACCGGTCAACGCGCAGCACTGATGCTGCAGGGGTTGATGTCCGGACATCGTTGGGCGACCCGATACGAGCGGCTGCCCTTCCTGCTTCCTCTCAACACCCAGTGCACGCTGATGGAACCCGCTGCGGGCATCATGGTCAGGTTGCAGGCACTTGAAGCGGAGTCGGGTATCCCGACTGAGCTTCACCTGAACTTCGCCATGGGCTTTCCCGCCGCCGACTTCCCTGAATGCGGTCCTGTGATCTTCGGCTATGGCGCAAACACGGAGGCGTTGCAGCAGGCGGTGACGTCGCTGGCGGAGGAGGTCGTGGCACGGCGGGCCGAGTGGCGCACCGACCTGAAGGCACCGCGCGACGCAGTGAGCGAGGCCATGGCGCTGGCCGAGCATGCGGAGGGTCCGGTCGTGATTGCCGATACGCAGGACAACCCCGGCGCCGGCGGGGACTCCAACACCACGGGGCTGTTGCACGCACTGCTGGCGGCGGGCGCCGGCCTGCGCTGGCCGGGACGCGTGGCACTTGGCCTGATGCACGACCCTCAGGCGGCGGCGACCGCGAATGCGGGCGGGCCGGGAACCCTTCTACAGTTGCGCATCGGTGCCGCGGTACCCACCTTCGCCGCCGGGCTGAGTGATCCGCCGGTCAACTGCCGATGCGTGGTTCGCGCGGTGAGCGATGGCATCGTCGCGCTTCACGGGCCGATGACGGCCGGGTCGGTCGTCAATCTCGGCCCCAGTGCGTGTGTCGACATCGACGGTGTGCAGGTCCTGCTGGTGTCAAGGAAGATTCAGATGCACGACCTGGATCTGTATCGCTTTCTTGGTGTGGAGCCGACACGCATGCGGATCCTGGTCAACAAGAGCTCGGTGCATTTCCGCGCCGCCTTCGGGCCGATCGCATCGCACATCATGGTCGCCAAGGCGCCAGGGCCGATGGCAGCCGATCCGGCCGACCTTCCGTGGCGCCGGTTGCCATCTCAGGTAGCGCGGCGGCCATAAAAACATGCCGGCCCCGTTCAGGGCCGGCTTCGTCGAATCAAGCCCACGCCCCCTCGCAGAGGCTGGATGAGCCGGCGCTCAACCCATGTGCAGACCGCCGTTGCAGGAGAAGTCAGCGCCGGTCGTGAAGCCCGACCCCTCGCCGGCCAGCCAAGCGACGATCGATGCAATCTCCTCGGGCGTTCCGAGACGGCGCACCGGGATGGTCGCGATGATCTTGTCGAGCACGTCCTGGCGGATCGCCTTGACCATGTCGGTCGCGATATAGCCCGGGCTCACGGTGTTGACCGTCACGCCCTTGCTCGCGACTTCCTGGGCCAGGGCCATCGTGAAGCCATGCATGCCGGCCTTGGCCGCCGAGTAGTTGGTCTGGCCGAACTGCCCCTTCTCGCCATTGACCGAGGAGATGTTGATGATGCGGCCCCAGCCCCGGTCGAGCATGTCGTCGATGACCTGCTTGGTCACGTTGAACATGCTGTTCAGGTTGGTGTCGATCACCGCGTCCCAATCGGCACGCGTCATCTTGCGGAACACGCCGTCGCGCGTGATGCCCGCATTGTTGACCAGCACATCGACCGGGCCGAACTCGGCCTTCACTTTCTTGAAGGCGGCAACCGTCGATTCCCAATCGGCCACGTTGCCCACGGACACCTGGAACTCGAAGCCCAGTTCCCTCTGCTCGCCGAGCCACTTGTTGTAGTCGCGCGTGGGGCCGCAGCCGGCGATCACCTTGAAGCCGTCCTTGTACAGGCGCTGGCACATGGCAGTGCCGATGCCGCCCATGCCGCCAGTGACGTACGCGAGTTTCTGTGCCATGTTCGTTCCTTCCTTCTACTGTCTACTGTCTACTGTCTACTAATCTGCTGATTCAACGCTCGACCGTCAGCGCAACGCCCATGCCGCCGCCGATGCACAGCGAGGCGATCCCCTTCTTCGCGTTGCGACGCTGCATCTCATGCAGCAGCGTGACAAGGATGCGGCAGCCCGAGGCGCCGATTGGGTGGCCGATGGCGATCGCACCGCCGTTGACGTTGACCTTGCTAGTGTCCCAGCCCATTTCCTGATGCACCGCGCAGGCCTGCGCCGCGAAGGCTTCGTTGATCTCGAGCAGGTCGAGGTCGGCCGCCTTCCAGCCCGCGCGCTCCAGCGCCTTGCGAGCGGCCGGCACCGGACCCATGCCCATGAAGGCGGGGTCGAGGGCTGCACTGGCGTAAGAGGAAATGCGCGCGAGCGGCTTCAAGCCAAGCTTGTCGGCGGTGGCGGCGCTCATCACGACGACGGCCGCGGCACCGTCATTGATGCCCGATGCGTTTCCGGCGGTGACGGAACCGGCTTTGTCGAATGCGGGCTTGAGCCCGGCCAGCGCTTCGGCGTTGGTCTTGCGGTTGACGAACTCGTCAGTGTCGAACCTGACCGGCTCACCTTTGCGCTGAGGGATCAGCACCGGCACGATCTCGTCTTTGAACTTTCCGGCGTCTTGCGCCGCGGTCGCCTTTTGCTGGGAAGCCAGTGCCAGCGCGTCCTGCTGCTCGCGGCTGATGCTGTACTTCCTGGCCACGTTCTCGGCGGTGATGCCCATGTGGTACTGGTTGTAAACGTCCCACAGGCCGTCGTTGATCATCGTGTCGACCAGCTTCCAGTCGCCCATGCGCTGGCCGTCACGCGAATTCGGCAGCACATGGGGCGCCAGGCTCATGTTCTCCTGACCACCGGCAATGACGATCTGCGAATCGCCGTCGCGGATGGCTTGTGCGGCGAGCATCACTGCTTTGAGCCCCGAGCCACAGACCTTGTTGATCGTCATCGCGGGCGTGGCTTGCGACAGTCCGGACCTGATCACCGCCTGACGTGCCGGGTTCTGTCCCGTACCGGCTTGCAGCACCTGACCGAGGATGACCTCGTCGACCTGATCTGGCTGCAGCTTCGCGCGCTCCAGCAGCGCTTTGATGACGGTCGCGCCGAGTTCAGCGGCCGGCGTCTTCGCCAGCGTGCCGCCGAACTTGCCGACGGCGGTCCGGGCCGCTGCGACGATGACGATGTCGGTGCTCATATGAGTCTCCTTGGGGTGGTCAGGGCGTGGTGAAAACTATTGGCTGAGCGCTGCAGCAGAGTCAAGCTTTTTCCTTGACGTAGCGTCCGGGCGTCGGTTCGATGGACTTGTACTTGCGACTGCCGTAGGTCTTGGGCGCAGCAATCCGCTTGCCGGCGTGGCTTGCAAGCCATTGCGCCCAGTCGGGCCACCAGCTGCCTCGATGCTCCTTGGCCGACTCCAACCACTCGTTGGCGTCGGCAGACAGCGAAGTGCCCGTCCAGTAGCTGCGCTTTTTCTTCTGCGGCGGATTGATGACCCCTGCGATATGGCCGGAGGCACCGAGCACGAACCGCTTGTCGCCCTTGAGCAGCGCCGCACTGCGGTAGGCGCCATCCCAAGGGACGATATGGTCCTCCCGAGAGCCGTAGATGTAGGCGGGCGCCGTAATGGTGCCGAGGTCGACCGGCTCTGCGCAGACGGTGAGCTTGCCGGGAACCTTGAGGTTGTCTTCAAGATAGGTATTGCGCAGATACCAGCAGTAGAACGGGCCCGGCAGGTTGGTGGAGTCGCTGTTCCAGTACAGCAGGTCGAACGGCGGCGGCGTCTCGCCCTTCAGGTAGTTGCCGACGACATAGTTCCACACGAGGTCGTTGGGGCGCAGGAAACTGAAGGTAGCCGAGAGTTCTTTGCCATTGAGCAGTCCCGGGCCGTTGGGAGCGTGTTCGCCGATCGTCATCTCGCGCATCTGCACCGAGGCCTCGTCGACAAAGATGTCGAGCACACCGGTATCGCTGAAGTCGAGAAAGGACGTGAGCAGGGTCAGGCTGGCAGCGGGCTGTTGGCCGCGCGCGGCGAGCACCGCGAGCGCCGTTGCCAGCAAGGTGCCGCCGATGCAGAAGCCGAGGGTGTTCAGCGTCTTCTGGCCGGTGATGTCCTGCACCACCCGGACCGCCTTGATGACCGCATCCTCGACGTAATCGTCCCAGGTCTTTCCGGCCAGACTCGCGTCAGGATTGCGCCAGCTCAACACGAACGTGCGATGGCCTTGCGAGACGATGTAGCGGATCAGCGAGTTGTCGGGCTGCAGATCGAGGATGTAGAACTTGTTGATGCAAGGCGGCACGAAGAGCATCGGCTTTTCATACACCTCGTCGGTCAAGGGCTTGTATTCGAGCAGCTGGAACAGCTCGTTCTCGAAGACGACCGCGCCTTCGGTGGTTGCCACATTGCGGCCGACCTCGAACACCGACTCGTCGGTCTGCGACAGGTGGCCCTGCTGGACGTCGTCCCACAGCTGCTGCAGGCCGTGCGACAGGCTCTCGCCCTGCGTCTCGATCGCCTTGCGCTGGGCCTCGGGGTTCAGCGCGAGGTAGTTGCTGGGGCTGGCGGCATCGATCCACTGCTGCACCGCGAAGCGGATGCGCTGGCGGGTCTTTTCGTCGCCCTCGATC
>DASTGE010000430.1:0-4312 GCA_035719405.1 Burkholderiaceae bacterium | reverse complement strand
AAGCTGCACGCGGCGGATCACTTCCGTCTTAAGCGGCAGCTCGGCCGCCACGTCCTGCTTGCGGCGTCTCAGGATGAACGGCCGCACGCGCTGCGCCAGCAGTTGCGCGCGCAGCGTCTCGCCGTTGGCTTCGATCGGTCTGCGCCATTGGCGTGCGAAGGTGCGGGCGTCGCCGAGGAAGCCTGGCATCAGAAGGTCGAAGTGCGCCCAGAGTTCACCCAGATGGTTCTCCAGCGGCGTCCCGGTCACGCACAGGCGGTGGCGGGCGTTCAGGCGCCGCAATGCCCCGGCCGCACGGCTGCCCGCGTTCTTGACCATCTGCGCTTCGTCGAGGATCAGCAGGTGCCACGGCTGCTGCTGCAGAGCCTCGATGTCGCGCCACAGCAGCGGATAGGTGGTGAACACAACGTCGTGGTCGCCGATGCGCTCGATCTGCCGGTGCCTCTTCGCGCCCTGCAGGGTGAGCGTGCGCAATGCAGGCGCGATTCGGGCGGCTTCCGTCTGCCAGTTGGCAATGAGCGACGTGGGCAGTACGACGAGTGCGGGCTGGTCGAGCCGACCCGCCTGCTGCTCCACCAGCAGATGGGCCAGCACCTGCGCCGTCTTGCCCAGGCCCATATCGTCGGCCAGGATGCCTGCCAGGTGGTGCGCGCGCAGGTATTGCAGCCAAGCCAGGCCCTGCAGCTGGTAAGGGCGCAGCGTGAGTCCGAGCCCTCCGGGCGTGTCCACCGGCGGCGGCGTGCCGGCCTCGCGCAAGCGCCGGGTCAGGGCCGCGATCCCGGATTCGCCTTGTAGCTGCCAGACGCCATGCTCGCCAGCGCGCGCGGCCTGCGTGTCGGCCAGGCCGTCGCGCAGCGCCTCCAGGCGATGCGCTTCCCATGTCGAGAGCCGCATCGGTCCCGTGTGCTGCGCCCGGTGCGGGTCGGTCAGCAGGTCCACCATCGCGCCGACGATGGCCTTTAACGGGGCGGCGCGCGCCTCGATGTGCCGCCCACCCGGCGCGCGCAGCCGCACGATCGCCTTGTCGGGCATGGCCGCGATCTCGCGTGCGTCGAGCCAGCGCGCATCGCGCTTGATCAGGTCGGCCAGGAGCGGCACGAGATCCAGGGTTTCGCCGTCGACTTCGATGCCCAAGCTCAACATCCACGAGCCTTCGCGATGCGGCTGGCGCAGCGGGGAGATCTGGGGCGCGCGCTCGCCGAGTTCGACCAGTTCGCGCCCGGGCTCGCCGTCGACCGAGGCGACTACCAGACGCCACTTCTGAACCGGCACGCTTTCGTGCGCGAAGCCCGGCCGCACCACGATCTGCCAGCCGGCGGCCTGCAACCGGGGCACCTGCTCGGCCCAGAAGTCGCCGAAGTGCGACTCCTCGGCCAGGCTCCACAGCGATTCATGACCCTCGGCCGCTTCCGGCCGGCGCCATTGCAGTGCTTCGCTCGGCAGGGGCCGCAAGCCGCTGCCCCAGAGCGCATCGCGGGCTTCGGCTTCGGCGGTCAGGTCGCGCAGCAGCAGCACGCGCTCTTCCCACGCACCCCGCAGCAACTCGACCTGCCGGGGCCGGGTGTTGAGCACGCGCGTGGGCGCGTGCATATCCCAGCGCAGGCCACTGGCGGTGGCGTAAGTCCAGTGCGCTTGCGCCACCGTCACCTGCGCGCCGCGCGGGCCGAAGCCGGGCACCGTGCGCAGGCCCAGTATGCCGTCGCCGCGAGTGAGCGTCTGCAGGGTGAGGCGGGGGCGGAAGTGACCGGGGATTGCGGTGTCGGTACGCGACGCGGAAGGCATGCGCAGATTGTCGTGTCGCGCGCTGAACACGCCGGCGCGGCCACGCGGGGAAGTCGCCACAGCCGAGCATCAGGTCCGAATCATTCGAGCGGGAGCCGGCGCATCGCGCCGTATGCGGGCGGCCTCGGCCAGAGGGCTGGATCGAGGCCGCGTTGATTTGTTCCCTTGGCACCGGCGAGCCACTCCACAGCGCAGAGCCATCCCGCATGGCCGATGGCCACACGCGCTTCTCCTGAATTCCAGGCTTGCACACGCAGCAGCAACTGGCTCAAGCTCTCGCCGCCGCCGGGCCGGAAATGTACAAAGTCGGCGCACCAGCCGTCGATGTGTCCTCGGGGAATTTCGTCCCACGGCCGTCCCTCCCAGGTCCCGAAGTCCACTTCGAGCAGCCGCGGGTCGACCTTGTGCTGCCAGCCCCACGTCGCAAGCAGGAGGCCTGCATCCGCGCAACGCCGCAGGGGCGAGGTGACGACGATGCGTGGCAGCCGGTGGCGTCGAGCGAAGGCGCGAATGCGATGGGCCAGTCGCTTGGTCTTGCGTGGATCGACCTCGACATCGGTGCGGCCGATGCACCTGCCTTCGACGTTGCGTGGGCGCGGATGGCGCCACATGTAGACCCAGTCGCTCTTCATGCAACAGGCGCCCATGCGGCTGCCAGGGTCAGCAGCACGGCAGCCTCGGCCAGTTGTTCGGTGGCGCCGAGGGTGTCGCCTGTGTAGCCGCCAAGACGGCGGCGCACCCAGCGGCGGATGCTCCACGCCACCAGCATGGCAGCAGCCAGCGCGAGGATCACGCGAGTGCATTCGGCATGCATCCACAAGGTGGCCGCCGCGGCCATCGGCACGAGGCTCAACGCTGACATCACGCACTGCCGCGCGGACACGCCACTCGTGAGCGGCCTTGCCCTGGCCTGTGTCGCGTCGCCGGCATAAGGCATTCGTGTCATCACCGCGACGCTCGTCCAGCGCGCGAGGGCATGTGCCCAGACGCAGGCCCACGCGGCTGCCGACGGACTGCGAGCGGTGATCTGCGCCAGCGCGCCGATCCGCGATGCCGTGACGACCAGGAGCGCGACCGCGCCGAAAGTTCCGATGCGCGAGTCCTTCATGATCTGCAGCGCCCGTTCCCGGCCCGCATAACCGCCCAGCGCATCGAAGGTGTCTGCCAGCCCGTCCTCGTGGAATGCACCCGTCAGCCAGACGCCGACGCCGATTGCGAGGACAGCCGCGACCGCAGGAGACCACACGCTGGCGGCTGCGCTTGCCAGCACACCCGTCACGCTGCCGACCACGACCCCCACGGCGGGGAAGTAGCGCACTGCGTCCTGGAGCCAGCGGTCGTCCCACGATGGTGTCGATGCGGCCGTCGGCAGCGTCAGGCGCGTGAGGAACTGCAGCGCGACGCCGAACAGCCTCAGTTCGTGCCTGAAGGCCCTGAGCATTCGGGCGACGGGAATGATGGGCTCAACTCTCACGCTCGCTGACATCGGCTGAGGCAAAGCTTGCCATCTCATCCAGCAGACGGCAGGCGGATTCGAGCAGCGGCCACGCCAGGGCCGCGCCCGACCCTTCGCCCAATCGAAGGCCCAGGTCCAGCAGCGGTCGCACGCCGAGGTGTCGCAGCCAGACGGCATGGCCGCTCTCTGCGGAGGCATGCGCGAACACGCAGCGTTGCAGCACGGCCGGTGCCAGTGCGTGCGCGGCGGCGACGGCCGCGGTCGTGATGAAGCCGTCGACGACCACGATGCGCCGCTGCACAGCCGCTTGCAGTGCGGCACCGGCCATCGTCGCGATCTCCAGGCCACCCAGTGCGGCCAGCACTTCGAACGTCCCCGTGGCCGAGGCGTTCGCCGCCAGCGCAGCCTGCAGGACGGCCTGCTTGCGCGCCAGACCGGCATCGTCGAGACCGGTGCCGCGTCCCACGCAGCGCGCGAGCGGTTCGCCGGTCAGGCGCGCCATCAGCAGCGCGGCCGGAGAGGTGTTCCCGATGCCCATCTCACCCAGCAGCAGCACATTGCCTGGAAGACTGGCCACGATGCGCCGGCCGTTGACCATGGCCTGCCTCGTCTGCGACAGGCTCATCGCCGGGCCTCGACTTGCGTCGGCGCTGCCATGCTCGGCGCCGCTCACCTTGGCCACGATCAGCCCCGGCTGTGGGGTGAAGTCATGCGCGACGCCGCAGTCGACCACCGTCAGGCTCAAGCCATGCTGTCGGGCGAGCACGGACACGGCCGCGCCTCCCGCGACAAAGTTGCCGACCATCTGGCGGGTGACCTGTGCCGGGTAGGCCGAGACGCCTTGTGCAGCGATGCCGTGGTCCGCCGCGAAGACCACCAGTTGCGGCGCCTGCAGCCGCGGCCGGCGGCGGCCCTGGATCAACGCGATCTGCAGCGCGAGCGCCTCCAGCCGGCCCAGCGACCCGCGAGGCTTGGTCTTGTCGTCGAGGTCTTGCGTGACCTCGCCGGCAAGCACGGAGTCGTGGAGATCGGGGATCAACGGCAGGTCGGGCGGGGCGGAAGTGTGGTGGGGTG
>DASTGE010000429.1:0-7904 GCA_035719405.1 Burkholderiaceae bacterium | reverse complement strand
GGTCCTCGATGCGCTCGTCGTAGTGCGCGGTGATCGACACCGCATCCTTGAACGCATCGCGCAGCTTGGCCTCGATGACGTGGTGGTTGTAGCGTCGATGGAAGGCGGTGAGCAGCGTGAGGCGCCGCTGCATGGCCAGCGACTGCAGTGCACTCGCCTCCTGGAGGTCGAGCGTGAGGGGCTTCTCGCAGCACAAATGCTTGCCGGCTTCCAGCGCCTCGCGGCAGACCTGCGCGTGCAGGCTGTTGGGCAGGTTGACGACGACCGCGTCAATGCCGGGGGCGGCCAGCAGTTCGCGATAGTCGGCAGTGCATCGCCGCCCTGCCGCGCGGTGTGCGTCGAGCTTTGCGGGATCGAGGTCGCACACCGCGACCAGATCGCACTCTTCGACCTGCTCGAACGCGGCCACGTAGTAGTGCGAGATCACGCCCATGCCGATGATGGCGGTACGCAGGGAATGGTTCACTTCAAGCCTCCTCGAGGTTGGGAAGATCAAGTTCAGCGGCGAGGTGCCGCAGACGGGTCAGCAAGGGGACATCCAGCGGAACACCGAGGCGTTCGCGTTCATCGAGCGTCTGCGCGTCGGGCCGGCCGGGGTAATCGAGCGGAGGCCGCGATGGCAGCGTCTGGGCATCGACCACGGTGCGCAGCAGGCCCTCCAGCGCGTTCACCACATCGCCCGCAGGCCGGAAGAACCCGGGGTCGATCGCGAGCAGGAAGTGGCCGACCGAGTTCCTCCCCGACGTGTCATCCTGGTCGGCGGGAGTATGGGCACCCGGCAGTGCGCCACACAGTGCCTCGACCATCAGCGCAAGGCCCCAGCCCTTGTGTCCGCCCTGGGTGACGTCGCCGCCACCCAGTGGGACCAGACGTGCGCCGTCAGTGAAGTAGCGGCCCGGCTCGGTGACAGGCGCTCCCTCGTCATCGAGCAGCCAGCCCGGTGGAACGGGCATCTCGCGCCGGTGCGCCTGCTTGATGCGACCGATTGCGACGACCGTGGTGCTCATGTCGAGCGTGAACGGCGGCATCGCACCTCCCGGCGCGGCGAACGCGATCGGGTTGGTGCCCATCAGCGGACGGGCGGCGGACATCGGATAGGCCACCGGCTCACGGCCCAGGTTCGTCATCGCAAGACCGAGGAGTCCCCGTCGGCGCGCCATGTCGGCGTAAAAGCCCGCTGCCCCGAAATGCGTGCTGTCGCGCACGGCAACGCAGCCGATGCCGAAATCCTTGGCGTGCCCGATGGCGGCTTCCATGGCCTCCTGCGCCATCAGAAGGCCAAGCCCGCCCTGCGCGTCGAGCAGCGCGCAGGCACCGCCTTGTGAGTGCCAGCGCGGCTGCGCATCGACCCGGATGTCACCAAGGCGCAGTGCCGGGACGTACAGATCGGCGAGGTTCGCGATGCCGTGCGTGTCCAGGCCTCGCAGGTCGGCGTAGTGCAGCACATCGGCGGCGAGCGCCGCGCGGGTTGCGTCGTAGCCGAGGCGCTGAAACGCGCCGCTTGCGAGCGCGTGCAGACCGCCCGGTCGGATGCGGACGAAATTCATCGGGGATCTCCTTCAGAGCAACGGTGTGCGAAGGCGAGCAGAAGGTCGTGGACGATCGCAGCGAAGCGCTCGAGATCGTCCAGCCGGACGTGCTCGCGTGAGGTGTGTGCGCCGTTGGCAGCCAGCGTCCCGGGCCCGAGCACGATGCTGTAGGCACCCGGCGACTGGCCCCAGATCGCGTCGCAGGTAAAGGTGTCTTCCACACGGTCGCTGCGCGGCACGCCGATGTCTGCGAGCAAGGCCTCCATCTCGGCATCGCGATTGGCCAGCACAGGCAGGCCCGCTTTCAGCCAGCGACCGCGGCACGTGACATCGAGGCGCTGCGCAGTGCGGCGGAACAGGGGCGTGTCACCGAAGCGGCGCGAGAACTCATCGACCGCCGAACGGAAGGCGCGCTCGACCTCGACCTGGCACGCGCGCCCGGCCTCGAGGTCCGGGTAGGTGAAGTTCATCAGCAGGCGGCCTGTGCCGTACACGCGGTTGTGCTGGTCGCCGGTCGTGAGGCCCGCGACCGTCATGCGCGTACGCAGCCTCTCGGCCGGCCCTGCCAGCGCCTGCGCCATGTGCTGTGCGACGAACGCGAGCGCCACGGTCGCGTTGTCTCCGCGGTCCGGGAAGTCGTCGGTGCTGCCCTCTCCGCAGAATTCGACCTCGAAGGTCATCGAACAGGTCGATGCGTCGAAGTATCCGAACGCCGTCGGCTCCACGAACACATTCAAACGCCCGAGGTGGCCTTGCGCGACGAGGTGGCGCGTTCCGTAGACCCCCATGGCGCCGCCCTCCTCGCCCGCCACGCAGTGGATCAGCACCTGCATGCGTTCGAACTGCGCGGGCCGTTGCCGAGCCAGGCGATGCAGCGCCGCGAGGACCGCGACGCCGGGGCCCTTGTTGTCCACCGCACCGCGCCCGTGGATGACGCCGTCCTCGAAGCGGACCGGCAGGTGCGGCGACACCGTGTCCATATGGAAGTTGAAGACGATGGTCCGCTCGGGAGGCGCGTCACCGATGGCGAGAACCATGTGCGGCTGCCACTGCAGGAACAGCGGCTCGTCCGCAAGGCGGCGCTGCACGGACAGCGGCACCTGCCCCTGCGCGGCGCCTTCGATCGAGCCCGGCCCATCGAAGAGGGTTCGCATCCCGATGCGGTGCGCCAAAGCGGCGTAGGCGCGATTGGCGTCGTCGATGGACGACGGCCGGCCGGTCTCCATCGGCGTGACGGTGTCGATGGCCAGGAGGGCCAGCAACTCCTCCTGGAACAGGGAATCAAGCAGCATGTGACATCTCCAGGTGGGTGAGCGGGCGGCAGCGCGCCAGCAGTTGCTCGACCGCGTGTGCGCAGGCCGCGTAAGCGGTCCGTGCGGCCGCGCGCTCGTCATCACCGGCGGTCTGCATCCCCAGGTGCGGCACGACATGCAGATGCGGCTCGATCGAATACATGCCCTCGTAGCCGTGGTGCTCGAGCAGTTCGAGGCACTCGGCCACACGGCACTCACCCTCGCCCGGCAGCGTGAAGCGCACCGGACCGCCGGCCTCGCGACGCGCGTCCTTCACATGCACGTGCACCACGCGCGACACGATGGCGCGCAGCATCTCGAGCGAGTCGTAGCCATAGCTCGGACCGTTGCCCATGTCGAAGAGCAGCGCGAAGCCACGATCCGGGATCGACTCGGCGAGCCGGCACAGATGCTCGACACTGCGCCCGCCCCAGCCCGCGCAGTTCTCATGGACGATCACCAGCCCGCGGTCCTGCGCCCGCGCGGCCAGCGTGCGCAGGCGTCGCACCACCTCGCGCTGCCAGTCGTCCTCGGCCGCCGCCCGGGCCGGGTACGACATCACGCGGATCATCTTCGTGCCGACGCGCGCGCCGAACGTGGCCAGCCGATCGAACTCGGCCAGGTCTTCGTCGAACGGATCGGCGATGTCCCGCCCCCAGTTGCCGATGCGTGACGCGATCACTGGCACCGTCATGTCGGCCTCGCACAGGACATCGGCGATGCGATCCAGTCGCGACGCGGGCAGTGCGCCGACGGGCTCGCCCTGCACGCTGCGCAGCTCCAGAGTGCGCCAGCCGAGCATGTGATGACAAGCGATCTGTTCCCCGAGGCCGGACGCCGCCTCGTCCGCGAGGCCGGTGAGCCGTTCACGCCTGCGCAGTCGTGTGATGGCGCTCATGCGAAGAACTCCTGTACTGCGGCCGCGACCACGTCGATGTCGTGGAGCGACAGCGCCGGATGCAGGGGCAACGCAAGGGTCTCGCATGCCAGAACGCGTGCCACGGGCACATTGCAATCGGAAGCGTCTGCGCGGAACGCGGGCTGGTCGGGCAACGCAGCCCCGAAGTGGACGCGGGTCTCGATCCCTCGCGCCGACAGATGCGCGCGCAGCGCGTCGCGCTGTCCAGTGCGGACCACATACGCGTGCGGAGAGAAGACTTCTGTGCCTCGACGCTGCAACGTGAGCCGTGGCGCCAGCGGCGTGAGCATCTCGTCGTAGCGGTGCGCCAGGCGCTGCTTGTGTGCGAGCTCCTGCGCGAAGCCGGGCAGGCGCTCGGTCAGCCAACGCGCATTGATGTCGTCCATGCGCATGTTGTGGCCGGCCATGTGGTGCACGAAGCGAGTGATGCCGTCCTGTCCGTGATTGCGCAGCATGCGCACGCGCCGCGCGAGTTCGTCGTCGTCGGTCAGTACTGCGCCGGCGTCACCCAGTCCTCCAAGCGGCTTGGCGGGAAAGAACGAGAGCACGCCCACGTCGCCCATCCGGCCCGCGCCCGCCCGCGCGTCGCGAGCACCGAAGGCGGTCGCCGCGTCCTCCACAAGCGCCACGCCGTCGGGCAGCGCGTCATTCAGGCCGTCCATGTCGGCAATGGCCGAGAACACATGTGCCGCAAGGACGGCGCGTGTGCGCAGCGTGATCGCGCGCTGCACGGCCGAGGGATCGATCGTGAACCGCTCGGGATCGACGTCGGCGAATACCGGACGCGCACCCGCCAGCACGACCGCGGAGGCCACCGCCACGTAGCAGAAGGCGGGCACGACGACCTCATCGCCGGGCCCGATGCCCAGGCCACGCAGCGAGAGTGCGAGTCCGGCCGTGCCCGAGCTCGTGCAGATCGCGTGACGCGCCCCGGTGTGCTCGCTCAGCCGCTGCTCGAAGTCGAGCACGGCGGACTTGAGGATGAACTCGCCGCGGGCCGCCTGCTCGCGAACCAGGCGGATGATGTCGCGGGCCGCGTCGGGGTGGCGTCCCTTGAAGTCGAAGAAGGTGATCATGCAGGCTCTCCCAGGCGGGAACGGACGTGTTCGTGGATGCGCGCGCAGACGTTGGCAATGGCCTCGTCGGTCAGCTCCGGATACAAGGGCAGTGCGAGCGCGCGCCGGCTCGCCGCCTCGGCCACCGGGAAATCGCCCTCGCAATGGCCGAGATGACGGCAGGCGGGCTGCAGGTGCAGCGGAAGGGGGTAGTAGGTCTCCGTTCCGATGTCGCATCGGGCCAGGTGGCGGGCGAGCGCGTCGCGCGCTTCGGTCTCGATCAGGTAAACGTAGTCCACGACGCGCTGCGCGCTTTCGCGCCGAGCCACGCGTGGCGATCGGATCACGCTGCCGACGGCTGCAAGGCCATCGTCGTAAAGCGCGACGCAGCGTGCACGCCGCGCGATGTCGTCTTCAAGGTGCTCCAGCTGCAGGCGCAGGTAGAGGGCTTGCAGGTCGTCCATCCGGCTGTTCATGCCGGGAAGCTGTGCCATGCCCTGCGCGTCGCGACCGTTGTCGGCGATGAAGCGAGCGCGTTCGGCGATCACGGGGTCGTCGGTCAGCACCAGGCCTGCGTCGCCCAGCGCGCCTAGCGTCTTGGTGGGAAAGAAGGACAGCACACCGACATGGCCCAGGAGCCCCGCGTGGCGACCGTTGTGGCGCATGCCGATGCCCTCGGCGCTGTCCTCGATGACGAACAGACCATGCCGGCGCGCGATCGCGAGCACGGCGTCCATGTCGGCCATCTGCCGGAACAGGTGCACCGGCATGATGGCCCGGGTGCGCGAGGTGATGCACGCCTCGATGCGGCTCACGTCAAGCGAATAGGTGTCGGGCTCGATGTCCACGAAGACCGGGACGGCGCCGACATGCAGGATGCAGGAGACGCTGGCGAAGAAGCTGTAGCACGGCACGATCACCTCGTCGCCCGGGCCGATGCCGATGGCACGCAGGGCGATGACGAGGGCATCGGTCGCGTTGCCGACGGCCACGGCGTGCGCCCCGGCCGTGTAGTCGCGCAGCGCGGCTTCCAGTGCGCGGACCTGCTCGCCGTTGACCAGCGTTGACTGGGCAAGCATCGAGGGGAGCTGTGCCTCGAGCCCGGGAATGACGCGCTCGACCGCGCGCCGGTTGTCGAAGAAGGGAATGGAGGTCATTTCATTGCGATTACGAGAAGTGACTGCGCAAGGCGGTCGACGACGGGTGGACGAAATCGATGGAAATCCGGGGCCTATGCCGCCAGGGCAAAGGACTCGTTCTCTTGCGAGTGGCGCATCGAGGCCATCCGCTTGGCCTGATCGAGCCAGCTCACGACGTCGACGTTGAAGTCGAGCGACGCGCCGGACGGCATGGCCCGGCGGATGGCGGCGTGTGTGTTGGCGAAGTGGCGGTAGTAGGTCTCGAGGCAGCTCGTGAGCGGCTCGTCGGTGAAGATCTCGTGCCGCACCAGTGCCCCGATGCTCGAGTAGTCGAAGAGCTGCGAGTAGCAGTCATCACCGCTCACCGGATAGTGGCCGATGCGGCGGCGCCCATCGTGGAAGTGCAGCGTGAGGCAACGCTCGCGACCGGGGTGGTGCAGGTTCGACACGAGCCGACACATCACGCCTTCGGGCGACAGCATCGTGATGTTCCCGCTGCCCATGCAGGGCTTGCAGCGGCCATGCACGACCAGATCGGCGGCATGCGCCGACAACAGCGTCGCACGCGGCCCGAGGATCTCGCGTGCCAGCGCGAGCTGGTGGGGCATTTCGATGTCGAACACATGCTCGTCGTCGCGCTCGAGGCTGCGCGCAAAGCGAGGCTTGTTGTGGACGATCTCGACCAGCGCAAGACCAGAGGGCTCGGCACCGGCGGCGGGGTCGAACAAGGCGCGTGTGAGCGGGCTGTTGTGCCACACCGCGACGACAAGCACCTCGGCCGAGGCCGCGGCGGCCAGCTGACGGATCCGCCTGGCCTCATCCAGCGTCGGCGCCATCGGCTTCTCGAGGATGATCCGTCGATAACCTTGCGCGATGGCAAGCTCCACGCATTGGCGATGGGCCGATGGAGGTGTGCAGACGTGCAGCACGGGAATCTGCCCTTCGAGGACGCGCGCGGATGGCAGCTCGCGGTGATGAACCACCTGATGGCCGTTGGCGTCGACGCTTTCGTTCGGCTCCACGACGTCGATCGTGTTCGACAGCGGCAGGTCGGGCGCGCGTCGGACCATCGTGCGCAAGCACCGCAGGTGCAGGTGACGGCCCGCGTGACCGAAGCCGAGGATGACGGGTCTGAGTGGCTTCATCACTTCAGCGCCCCTTCAATTGCGCAACGGCGCGCTCGGGGGACGGCGCGCTGACGACAGCCTCGCCGACCAGCGCGGCATCGAAGCCGAGCGAGCCGATGGTGGCCATGTCCTTCGGGCCGGTGATGCCGCTCTCCGAGACCGCGATGACGCCTTCGGGCAGCAGTTTGCGCATCCGCGCGGCCCGATTGAAATCGGTCTCGAAGGTGTTGAGGTCGCGGTTGTTGATGCCGATCACCCGCGCGCCGCTGTCCACGGCGGCACGCACGTCGTCCTCGTCGAAGGTCTCGACCAGCGCGGTCATTCCGAGTGCGTGAACCGAAGCAACGAGCCTTCGCAAATCATCTGGCGGGACGATCCGCGCGATCAGCAGCACGGCATCGGCGCCCAGCGCGCGTGCCTCGACCACCTGCCAGTCATCGACGACGAAGTCCTTGTACATCACGGGCAGGCACAACTGGTCGTCCCTCGCGACCTGGGCAACCACGAAGGGGCCGCCGCCGAAGAACCGGCTGTCGGCAAGCACCGAAATCGCATCCGCACCGCCGGCCTGGTAGGCCCGGGCCAGGGCCAGGGGTTCGAAGTCCACACGCAGGATTCCCTTGCTGGGCGAGCGGTACTTCACCTCCGCGATGAGCCCGGTGCCCGATGCACTCAGCGCGGCGGCGAAGTCGCGCACGGGCCGGGCGAGTGCCAGGCGGAGATCGAGCTGCGCCTTCGGGAGCATGCGGGCGCGCTGCCGCGTCTCCTCGACCTTGTATCGAACGATTTCTTCGAGCATGGCTTTCCCTTTCGCCCCTTCGAAGGGGCTGTGACGTGATGGTG
>DASTGE010000428.1:0-8018 GCA_035719405.1 Burkholderiaceae bacterium | reverse complement strand
GAGCCTGCGCAACCTGGAAGAGATGATGGCCGAGCGAGGGGTGGAGGTGGACCATGCGACTGTGCACCGTTGGGCAATGAAGATCCGCCGGTGCTGGCGGCGGCGTTTCGTCGGCGCAAGCGGCCGGTGGGATCGAGCTGGGTTCTGTCGCATTAACGTACAACAGGCGAGAGCAAGCGGCGCCGTGATGTGCCGTGTTTAGAAGGCGAGGCTGTAGAACTGGTCGGCGGCGGACATGCCTTGGTCTTTCGGGCAGGCCAACTGCCCCTTGCGGATCATGTGGGAGGTTTCGATGCCCGCGATGATCTTCGCCGCGGACCAGAAGTCCTTGAAGCCCAGCATAGGCCTGCTTTAACCCTTGGCTTAAGCGGCGTCTGCGCGGGTCGGTTCGGGGCGTGATCTTGCCTGTGCCATTTTTCGCGCGGCGACCTGCTGGGAGCCTTCAAGAAGATGGACGTCCAGGCTATCGATCTCGGGTATTTCTACCACGGCCATCACAAAGTCGAACACACGAGTCCTTGCGGCCAGCAAACACTTGTCGGGTGTGGCCTTTGCGTGAGCGCCGGGTGGAAGCGAGCGGGAAGATCGCACGAGGCTGGGGCGCTCCGTCCCCCGTTGGCGCGGCTCGCGAGGCGTTTCGCTCCTGACTCGAAGCGGCGGCCTCAAGGGGGGGGAAGCGGGTACTGGCGGTGCCGAGGGCAAAGGAGTGGCGGGCCGAGGGGAATCAGCTTCGCTTGCTGCCGGAGGCGGGGCCGACGGGTGGCGTCGATGGTGGTTCAATCGGTGATGCGGCAACATCTGTATTGGTTTCCTGATCTGGAGGCTTGTAGGCTACGCGAACCGGAGGCGGACTGCCGACACCGTCCCGAATCGAATCTGCTTGACGCGAAGATGCCGTGAAGTCCAGGAGCGGGTGGGCGCCCAGTCTCCAAGCCCCGTCCCTCTTCCCATCTGAGTGAGGCTTGCCTGCGCGGGAGCGCTGATGGGCATCTCCCGTCGTCGTCCTACCGCTCCCCGGATGAGCGCTCCAGCTCACCCCGCAGGATCGAGACGCTGGACAACACCACTTCCTCCAGTCGCCCGAGACTTGACTCGGCATCTGCGATAGCGCCTGCGCGCCACTGCATCTCCATCGCGCGCGCGGCGCGATGAGCACGCCAGGTGCCGACCGCACCAAGAGAACTGGCGAGTTCGTGGAGTTCCCGCAGTCCGCGCTCGAAGTCACCCGCGATGACCGCCGAACGAAGTTCGCGCATCCCTTCGGGCAGGCCATCAAGAAAGACCTGCGCGACCTCGCGATACGCCTCCTCGCTCCCCCCCAGGTTGTCCACGGCCCGCTGCAGATCGAGCAGCGGTTCGCCGTCCAATCCATCAGAGCTGCTCAAACCGCGACTTACTTCTTCGCTCTCACCCGAGGAGGTCATCATTTCTGCGCGGCACCCACATAAACTGCGTAAACCGATTAAAAGGAGCCCGAGAGAGCACGATGCCTGTTCCGCTGTCTGCGCTTGTTGGCTGTCGTCGGCCGCTGCTCCTGCAAGGACCCATGGGTCCCTTTTTCTGTCGGCTGGCGGATTATCTGGCCGCGCACGGCGCGAATGCCTCGAAGGTGAACTTCAACGGCGGGGACGAGCATTTCTACCGTCGGCCCGGAGCGCATCGATATGCCGGCGACCTTGCCGGCTGGCCGGCCTGGCTCCGGCGCCTCATCGAGGCCGAACGCAGCGACGGCATGGTGCTGTTCGGTCAGTCCCGTCCGGTGCACCGCTGTGCCATTGATATGGCGGAAGAGCTGTCGATCCCGGTGTTCGTGTTCGAGGAGGGCTATATCCGGCCGAATTACGTGACGCTCGAGTTGGGCGGCGTGAATGGCCGGAGTTCGTTGCCCCGCGACCCAAAGTATTACCGCGAGGGGCCGTATCCGCGCCTGACTCGGCCCAAGGACACCAATCAGACCTTCGCGCGCATGGCGTGGTATGCGACGCGCTATGCGACCGCGACATTCGTTCTGCAGTGGCGCTACCCGAACAACCTGCACCACCGGGACTTGAGCGGGGCCGAAGCAATGCGGTGGGTACGGGGAGGGTGCCGCAAGGTGTGGTTCGCTTTGCGCGAGCGCAACCTGCTTGATCACCTTGCGAGCCCGGAGCAAAGCAAGCGTTGGTTCCTGCTCGCGCTGCAGGTTCACAACGACTCGCAGTTGATCGAACACTCGCCGTATTCGGATGTCCCCGAGGTCATACACGAAGTGATGGACTCGTTTGCGGTGCATTCGCCACCTGCGACGAGCCTCGTCATCAAGCATCATCCAATGGAGCGTGCCCATCGAGACTACAGCGGGCTCATCAACGACCTCGCACGCAAGCTCGACCTTCGCGAGCGCGTGCTGTACGTGCATGACTTGCACCTGCCCACGCTACTGAAGCACGCACGAGGCGTGGTCACCGTCAACAGCACCACCGGACTGCAGGCGATGTACCACGGGACGCCGGTATGCGTCATGGGAGACAGTCTCTACGCACTGCCGGGGCTGGTGCACTTCGGAGGATTGAAGACTTTCTGGCACTCCCCAGGTGAAGTCGATCTCGCCCTGTTTCGACGCTTCCGCGCACAGGTGGTCAAGCTCACGCAGATCAACGCGAGCTTCTATGCGGAGGCGCCAGCGCTGGTGCAGCCGCAGGTTGACGTGGAGCCGGCGTCGCAGGGTGTGGTCATAAGGCAGCAAAAGGCCAGAGGAGCCTGAGCGATGGATCCCACGAGAGGCGCGATGGCTGCAATGGACGCGGGTGGCCGAACGGCGGCCATGACCGGGGGTCGCCACCCCTTCGATGTGCAGCGCAGTGTTCTCTACGCGCTTGTGCTGCGCGAACTGAAGACGCGGTTCGGCGGTCGTTGGCTGGGCGTCTACTGGGCTGTTTTCGACCCGCTGGCGCAGGTCGCGGTACTCACGGTGCTGCTCGGAGGGTTTCATCGCGCGGTACTTCCGGGCATTGACTACCCCGTGTTCCTGGTGACCGGCATGGTTCCCTTCTACATGTTCCGCAATCTGTCGTTGAGGCTGATGGATGGCGTCGATGCCAACCGGGCGCTCTTCTCGTACCGGCAGGTCAAACCCATTGACACTCTCGTGGCCCGCGCATTGCTGGAGGTAGGCGTCTACGCCGTGATCTCCCTGATCATGTTCGGCATCTTCAGCGCCTTCGGCATGGCCTGGACACCCTACCAGCCGCTGCAAACACTGGTTCTGGGCGGACTTCTCGTCGGTTTCGGTTTCGGTTTAGGCCTTTTCCTCGCCGTCGCGACTGACAGCTTTCATCAATCCCGCGCCATTGTGCGAGTGATTTTTCTCCCGCTGTACTTGATGTCCGGCGTACTGACGCCGCTGCATGTAATTCCCGTTGAGTGGCGGCCGGTCCTGATGCTCAACCCGATGGTGCACGCCCTGGAACTGTCTCGCGCCTACTTCTTGCCCAACTATCGAGTCGCAGAGGGGGCGAGCCTGGGTTATGTCGCATGCAGTTCGCTCGTGGCGCTGGCTGCCGGTCTTGCGCTGCATCACGTCCGGCGCCACGAACTGCTGTCGGACTGAGCCCGACCGCAAAAGTAGAAGGGAGCCGAAATGATCGAATTGAAATGCGTTACCAAGTTCTACCCCACGCCTCATGGGCGCCACTATGTCTTTCGAGATCTGAGCTTCAGGTTTCCTGAGGGGGCGAGCATTGCCGTGCTCGGGCCTAATGGTGCGGGCAAGTCCACCATGCTTCGCATGCTTGGCGGCATCGAGGCGCCGAATCGCGGGTACATCCAAAGCGACGAGCGGATCTCCTGGCCGGTGGGCCTGTCCGGCGGATTCCAAGGCTCTCTGACCGGCAGGGACAACGTGAGGTTCGTTTGCCGCATGTTCGGTCTGACAGGTTCACAAATGCGGGAGCGCGTGGCCTATGTAGAGGACTTCGCCGAGATCGGGCGGGCATTCGATCGACCGATCAAGGGTTACTCCTCGGGCATGCGGTCTCGCCTGGCCTTTGGACTCAGCATGGCTTTCGACTTCGACTACTACCTCATTGACGAAGTGATGGCGGTGGGAGATCCGGCATTTCAGCGCAAGAGCCAGGAAGTCTTCCGGCAGCGCCTGGGACGGTCGAAGGTGATCCTTGTGTCCCACAACGTCGAGGATGTCCGCGCGCTTTGCGACGTTGTCGTGCTTGTGAGCCATGGCGAGGCCACCCTGTATAGCGACATCGAGGAGGGCATTGCGGTTTATGAAGGGCGCCCGTATGTCGGGCCTGCCACCTGCAGCACCGAGGGGGACAAGTGCGCCGAGAGGATTGCCGCTTGAAGTTCATCCTCTGGTTCAACTCCAAGCGCCTTGCGGCGGCAATGATCGGCGTGCCGATGCTGATGGCCGCCGTCTACTTCACGTTCTTCGCGGCGGACCGTTACGTGAGCGAGTCCATCATTACCGTGCGTCAGGCCCAAGGTGGCCAAGTCTCGTCTCCCGGACTCGCGATGCTCGTTGCCGGCATCACTCCAGCTGCTCGAGACGACACTCTATACCTGCGCCAGTACATCCATTCTCTTGAGCTGATGCGAAAGCTCGACGCGAAGCTGCATCTTCGACAGCACTTCGCGGCGCAGAAGCTCGATCCGCTGTATCACCTCTATGCGGGCACTAGCCAGGAGTGGATGCTTGAGTACTACCGCTCGCGGGTCGAGGTGTTGTTCGACGACAGCGCATCCCTGCTGACTGTTCGAACCCAAGGCTTCTCACCCGAGTTCGCGCATGCGCTGAACCAGGCCATCCTCGAGGAGAGCGAGCGCTTCGTGAATGCCTTCTCGCAAAGAGTTGCGCGTGAGCAGATGCAGTTCGCCGAGGGCGAACTGCAACGGGCGGGCGACCGGGTGAAGACAGCCCGGACTGCGTTGATGCGGTTCCAGGCCAGGAACGGGCAGATGGATCCGACCATCCAGGCACACACAGCCGGCCGGATCGAGGGTGAACTGCAGGCGCAGATCGCCAAGGCGGAGACTGAGCTGCGAACCACCCGGGCCTACCTCAACGACGATGCCTATCCCGTGACTTCGCTGCGCAACCAGATCGAGGCGATGCGTCGCCAACTCGCAGAGGAGCAGGCGCGAGCTACCCGTGGCGGCGACGACCACCGGATCAACAAGGTGGCGCTGGAGTTCCAGGAGTACATGCTGCAGAACACTTTCGCGCAGGACGCCTACAAGCTGGCGCTGAGTGCACTTGAGACATCTCGCATAGATGCAAGCCGCAAGCTCAAGAGCCTGGCCGTGATCGAACCCCCGTCCCAGCCCGAGACCGCTCTCTTGCCCCGCAAGCTCTATTCCCTTGCCACGCTGTTCATCGTCTGCGTCCTGCTGTACGGCGTGGTGGGGTTGACTCTGGCAACCATCCGGGAACACCAGGACTGAACAGACCGCCATGTCTCGCCGCCTTCTAACCTCTTTGGCGCTCGTCGCGATGGCCCCGGCTGCAGTCCATGCCCAGGTGCCCGCCGAGCTCATCACTGCGACTCCGCTGCGCATCGGCATGCAGCAGACTCCCACGCGCGGTACTGCGATGCAGACTGCGCCAGCCGTCGTGGGCAATCTATCGACGGCCCCTCCTGTCATCGCGCCTCAACCGCTGCCCCTACCCGCCAATCCCGCAACCGCCGCGCAGCCGATCGTCTTCGGATCCCAAATGTTCAGCGGGCGCTTCTCGGCTGAACAGGGCCCCGGTTTCAACCCGGATTACCGCGTAGCGCTGGGCGATCGCATCGCGCTTCGTCTATGGGGCGCGTTCACATTCGAGACGGTGCAGCCGGTTGATGCGCAGGGCAACGTGTTCGTGCCCAATGTCGGCCCGATCCGGGTGGCAGGGGTTCGCAATGCCGAGCTCAATGCGCAAGTGGAGGCACAGACCAAGCGTGTGTTCCGCTCCAACGTGGGCGTGTATGCCACCGTCGAGGCCGCACAGCCTGTCAAAGTGTTCGTGACCGGCTTCGTCCGGGCGCCTGGAATGTACGCGGGCTTGAGCAGCGACTCGGTGCTGGCCTACCTCGACCGCGCAGGCGGCATTGACCCCGACCGTGGAAGCTATCTTGAAGTGCAGGTCCTTCGCGGTGGCCGGCTTCGTGTGCGCGTCGATCTCTATCGTTTTTTGCTCGAGGGTCAGATCGAGCAGGTGCAGCTTCAGGACGGCGACACCATCGTTGCCCGCCCTCGCCAATTCAGCGTGCAGGTCTCAGGCGAGGTCCTGAATCCCTATGTGTTCGAGTTCACCAAGGCGGAGATCACCGGCGCCGAGCTTCTGTCGATGGCGCGTGCCAAGCCCGCCGCGACTCACCTCAGCATCATCCGCAAGTCGGGCTCCGAGCGTCGCAGCGAATACCACGCGCTTGCCGACGCACAGCAGGTGGCGATTCACGATGGCGACGAAGTTCTCGTCACGTCTGACAAGTACCTAGGCACCATCCTTGTCCGCATCGAAGGCGCGCACCTGGGCGAGCACTCGCTGGTGATGCCTTACGGCGCGAAGCTCAAGGACGCATTGGCGCGAGTGCGCCCTGCGCCGCAGGCGCGGCTCGAAGCCACGCAGCTTTATCGCAAGTCGGTAGCGGAGCGCCAGAAGGAGATGCTGGACGTCTCCCTGCGGGGGCTGGAGACCTACGCCCTTACTGCTCGCAGCGCCACGAGCGAGGAGGCTTCTTTGCGAACGCGCGAGGCGGAAATGATCATGCAGTTCGTCGAGCGCGCGAGGAATGCGCAGCCGCGCGGGCAGGTGGTGCTCGCGCAGCGCGAGCAGGCCGGGGAGACGGTGCTCGAAGACGGCGACCTTATTCGCATTCCGGAGCGCAGCAACCTTGTGCTCGTCAATGGTGAGGTGCTGTTTCCCAACGCGCTGGTATGGCAGCCGGGCGCAGGTGTCGACGACTACGTCAAGCTGGCCGGAGGCTACAACCAGGGTGCCGACAAGGCGCGGGTGCTCGTGGTACGGCAGGACGGTCGCGTGACAGAGGCGGGCAGTGAGGCGCTCGCTCCCGGCGACGAAATCATGGTGCTGCCGCGCATCGAGACCAAGAACGTCGAAGTCACGCGCGGCATTACCCAGATCGTTTATCAGATCGCCGTCGCGGCGAAGGTGCTATTCGGGCTGTGACGATGGTGGCCCGACACCTGCCTGCTGCGCCGAGCGGTGGCGGCCCGAGGCCGGAGGCCGAATGGCTTGCGCTCGCAATAGGGCCGCTTCGCCCCGCCGCATCCCAAGGTCGTGCCCGTGGCGAGTTGCTCGGCAGCGAGTGGCTCACTGCTGCGCGCGGTTGCTGGGCTTGCATTCGCGTGATCGGCGCAGAGTCGGTGGCGTCCACGAAGTTGCTCGTGCGCGGCACGCTTGGGCAGTGGCCGGATGTGCTCGTCGACCTGAAAGACACGGGCACGTCTGCATCCGCGTGGGTCTTCATCGGCGAGTATGTGACTGGCCTGGAACTGGACGTGGGAATGACGGCCATCACCGCCTTGCGGCATGTGCAGTTGCAAGTGGCCGCCGAACTCTCGGCCGACACACCCGTCGCGGTGGAGATGCTTACTGCCGCAGCGCTGCATCGCATTCGCGCTCGCAGCGTGCGAGAGGTCGAGCTGACAGCTGACGCGCAATGGCCGCTGCGCGCTATGGGCAACGAGCCACAGTTGCGTTTCCGCCGGCTTGATGCTCAGGGCCGCATTGACATGCAGGCGGAAATTGCGGCCGAAGCCGCGGCTGCGCCAGTGCTGTATCGAACGGACGGAGCGCACCGCTTCCAGCCCCAGTCCAGCCAACCCTGCACGGCTGTTGCCGAAGTCCGGGCCGATGCTGACGCGCAACGCTACGTGGCTCAGCTTCCGGCGCTTCGCAGCGGTGCGTACTGGCGGCTTGATCCGCTGAAAGCCCCTGGCCGCTTCCGCGTCAACGTTGTTCGCCTGCTTGCTGTGGAGAACGTCCACGCGCTATTGAGGCCGTTGCTGCGTTGTCT
>DASTGE010000427.1:0-3219 GCA_035719405.1 Burkholderiaceae bacterium | reverse complement strand
GGCAGCGCCATTCTGATCGCCGGAAGTTTTGACGCCGCCGCGCAGCAGCACGGGCGACCAGCAATGGCAGCGCCAGCAGCAATGGCCCGGCCCGCTGCACCGGCACCGCACTTTGCCGCACCTGCTATGGCGCGGCCGGCTGCGCCGGCGTTCCATGCCGCTCCTGCGGTGCAACGTCCAGCCTTCGTGCCACATGCCGCGCCTCACATTGCCGCTCCCGCGCGCCAGATGCCGCAGCGATTGGCCGCTCCTCGTTCCATTCAACGCCCGGCGGCGGCGCAAAGGGCTCCCTCGATTGCGTCGCGCCCGGCGGAGCGCGCGATAACGCGACGCACAGCCGCACCGTCGACGAGAGCGGCTTTGCCGCGCCCAGAGCGGAATGCGCAGCGCCAAGAGCGGAGCGTGCAGCGTCAAGAGCGGAGCGTGCAGCGTCAAGAGCGGAGCATGCCGCGTCAAGAGGGGACCGTGCAGCGTCAAGAGGCACGCGGGCCGGCGCCGCAGCAGCAACGGGTAACAGACCAGCGGCAGCGCGAGACGTTGTCGCTGCGAGACCAGCGTCAGCGCGAGGCGCTGGCACGCCAGACCTCCGAACGCCAAGGTCGAATCGATCGCCTGCAGCAGCGAGTGCAGCAGCTGCAAGCCCAGGGACCGCGGGGAAGAGGGGCGCAACGCGAGTTGCAGAGCCAGCAGCGGCTTCTTCAGCGGGAGCGAGAGGCGCAGCAGCGTGACCTCACGCAGCAACAGAGGCTGGGTGCGCAGCCGATCGCCCAACGATCCGCCGCTATGGCGGCCGCCCAGGCTGCTGCGCGCGGACGATTTGCCGCACGATTCCGCGACAATGCCGACCCCAACGCCCAGGTCGCGCTTGCTGCGCGGCTGAACGGCTGGGCACCACGCAACGCCTGGCGCCACCATGCTCGCGCCAATTTTGTGCCCTGGCTCGGACCGGTGTTCTGGCCTTATGCCTATGCCGATATTTTCGATTACACGTTCTGGCCCTACGCCTATGATGACGCCTATTGGGCCTACGCCTATGACGATTTCTTCGATACCGTATTCTGGGATGTCGGCAGCCCGTATTCCGCCTACGCCAGCATCGCGCCTGATGAATATCTCGAACCCGGCAGCGCGATGGTGGGATCGTCGCGATTGGTCGAGCGCTCGGGGCTTAGTCAGCAGGCGCTGCGACAATTGTGCAGCAATCCGGCCCAGGGCATCACGGCCTGGCCTTTCGCCGACATCACGCGGATAATCCGACCGACGGCGGAGCAGCGTGGTCTCCTGGATCAGTTGAAGCATGCGGCCGCGCAGGCCTCAGACGTGCTGAAAGATTCCTGCAGCGATCGCTATGCCTTGACACCGCCCGATCGGTTGCAGGCCATGATCAACCGCATCAGCGCTACGCTGGAAGCGGTGCGGATCGTGCAGCCGGCCCTGGAGGCGTTTTACAATTCGCTCAGCGACGAACAGCAGGCTCGTTTCAACACGCTGGGGCCGCAACTTCCGTCTTCGGCGCAAGCGCAAGGACCGCAGGAGGCCAATGCATCGCAGGAGGCGAATAATGCACGCTCCGAGAGTTGTGGCGCACGAAAGACCAGCCTGAGCCAGCTGCCGATCGAACGGATCAAGTCCGTCGTGCACCCGACCGGCACGCAACGGGAGGCGCTCGATCACCTGCAGACCGCGACCGATGGTGCCGTGCGCATATTGCAGAAGGCGTGTCCGGACGAGGTGCCGGTTACTCCGGTCGGACGACTGCAGGCGATGGAGCAGCGCCTTTCGGCGATGCTGCAGGCCGCAGACGAGGTGAAGCCGGCGCTGGATGACTTCTACGCGAGCCTGAACAGCGAGCAAAAGCAGCGGTTCAACACGCTGCAGCAGGTTGCCGGACGGTGAGCGGGGCGGCCGGGAGATTCATGGCGGAGAGAGTGGGATTCGAACCCACGGTACGGTTTCCCGCACACACGCTTTCCAAGCGTGCGCCTTAAGCCACTCGGCCATCTCTCCGGATGCCCTCTCTTGGAGCGGCGGGCCGAGTTTTGCAAGGGACCGCGGAGGCGCAGTCCGCCATTTCCACAATCGACTGAAGTTGTTGAATAATTTTCCTCTTTGCGCAGAAACGTGGTGTCCCTTCCAAAGCCCTTGAACCAGGGGCGCGTGACCAGCGACTGCTGATCGTGCAGCTTACCCCGAGACGAACAGCGAGATGACAAGCAACCGAACGCTGACATTGACGATTTTCCTGTTTGCTTTGGGCTTCGCCGAAAGCGCCCTAGCGCAGATCTGTCACCGCGATGCGTCGGATGTGACCTGCGATGACGGACGGCGGGGCATGCTGTCTGGAGATGCCATCATCTGGTCCGATGGCACGCGGTCGAGCTCATCGCCACACCCCAGCGTCATCATCGGCAACAAATCGTCGGTTCACGTGGGATCCGGCGTTTTCGTCGGTCAGGGCAAGGGCAGCGTTCCGCTGGATGATCCGAACGCGCCGAACAAGACGCGCTGCGCCATCCTCGATGGTGTGTCTTACTGCTATTGAAATACCGGGCACGCAGGCCGCGCGCCCGGGTCCGGCCGTTAGTAGAATCGCGCGCCGACATTGGCGGAGCGACGCGGCCACAAAAGCGGCGGCTCCGGCTCAGGCGTTACCGCCCGGCCATTGTCAATCTGAGCCTCGCGCAAGGCGTCGACAAATTCCGCAACCCATTGCTTGAGGGATCGGCTGGCAAGCTTTTTCATCATCGCGTCCCAACGCATGCGCCGCTCCGGCAGCGGCATTGAAGCCGCGGTTTCGATCGTCCGCGCCATGCCGTCGATATCGTGCGGATTGACCAACAGCGCCGTGTCGAGCTCGTTGGCGGCACCGGCGAACTTCGACAACACGAGGACGCCCGGATCGGCCGGATTTTGCGCCGCCACGTATTCCTTTGCGACGAGATTCATGCCGTCGTGCAATGGTGTCACGACACCGACTTGCGCCGCGCGGTAAAGTCCCGCCAGCACCGTCTGATTAAAACCCTTGTTGAGATATCGTATCGGAGTCCAGTCCACCTCCCCGTGCCGGCCGTTGACTTCGCCGACGAGCCTTGCGAGTTCGCCTTGCAAATTACAATAGGCCTCGATTCCGCCGCGCGAGGGTGTCGCGATATGCAAGAGGGTGATGCTGCGTGCAAGCGAGGGCTGCATGCTCCACATCCGGTCGAATGCATTGACGCG
>DASTGE010000426.1:0-2081 GCA_035719405.1 Burkholderiaceae bacterium | reverse complement strand
CGTAGGGGGAGGGGTTTTGGGGGCGGGGATGTTGGCGAAGTTCGCGAAGTTCACGCGTGTGCATAGGGCGAAGTGAACTTCGCCGGGATGGGGAGGATCGACGATGCAAAGAGCCGGGCGGAGTTTGGCAGGGGTGGGAGTGTAGGAAAGGGGGGGTGGATGAGTGGGAATGGCACGGGGACTTTGCTGCCGTTCTGGCTCGCAGAGATGAGCGACAGCTTCTGCCGACTACAGTCGTTTCCCACGATGGTCGCATTTGACCACGAATACCTGCGTAGAGTGGTCAACAGGCTGCCCGCCTGCGGGCAGGGAAGCGGCAAAAAGCGGATCAATGTCAGTGGTGGCGGGTTACACGTTGTGGCCCGCCCCCCCATTTATTGAGCGCCAAAGGCCGCGTGGTATTCGACATGGCCTGCTGGATCACTGCTCCCAAAAGTCAGTCGCATGAAGTATTCTGGCGGCAGTCCCAGGTACCGCAGATCGGGATCATTCTCGAACCCAAAGCGACGATAATAGCCGGGGTCTCCGAGGACTGCGCACCCTGCCGCACCTTGTGCGCGCAGTTCGTTGAGACCTCGCCGGATCAGCGCGCCCCCAATGCCCCGACCCTGCAGGTCTGGCCGGACCGATACCGGTCCTAACCCGAACCAATTGCAATCTTCGCCGTCGATCGTGACCGGCGAAAAAGCGACATGACCGATGATCTCATCGCCATCGGTGGCAACCAGCGAAATCGTTAAAGCACCAGCATCACGCAAGGCGGCAATGATCGCCGGCTCTGTCTGATTGCTGTGTTCCATCAACGCAAAGGCCCCAGCGGTCACCTGCTTGATCGCGTCATAATCACGCTTTTGTTCTTGCCGTATAATCATGATGAAAGTTCCTTATCGATTGTCAGGCTGCGCGCGCAGGAGCGCCGTCCCAGATACGAAATGCGGTAGGGCTGAGAGGCTTTGGACTCGGTCAGGCGCCTGCGTCGCAGCCTGCTGAAGGTCGTCAGCGTACAGCCTAACAGGACTTGGCCCTCGCGGGTAAAACAGAGCACATCTGCTATCCGTCCCCGATCGTCACGGTAATACCGGATGAGGCCGCATTTAGCTAACGCGTGCAACACACGCTGCTCACCTCGTGAAATGTTCATGGGAAACTCGAGATTCAAAACCGCGCACATGACAGCCGCCGATCTGCGCAAAGCGCGCTCAGCGTGTCGTCGGCAGGTCTCGGACGACCGAGACGTTAAGCGGTAGCGACAATCTCCAACATGAATACGTCGCTACCGCGCTTCGGGCGGCCGTGTCAAATGACCGCAATGGGAGGCCCCATACAGCTTAGCTGAATGTCAGATTGGGGGCGGCTGCCGACCGTCCGCTCTTCAGCCGCTCCGAACGAACAACATGGTGCTGAGCGGACGTGCGCCACCTGGTGAGCGAACGGCCCAAACTGGTCGCGAACAGACATCCCCCAACAAAAAACCCCCGTCCTTGCGGACGAGGGCTCTTCGCATCCCAACTATCCAAACCCCGATCAGGCCTCGGCGGCGCCCTCGGCCTGCTCGTCGAGCAGGTCGGCCGGGATCTCGCCCGGTTCTGCGTTCGGATCGTAGGCTTCGGTGAAGCCGGTCGTTTCCGTTTCGAACATCGCGTCGATCACGTTCACGCCCTGGGCCTGGAGTTCGGCTTCGTCGGGCGAGCGCGCGACATTGACGGTGACGCCCACCGACACTTCGGGGTGCAGCGCGACGCGCACGTCGAACACGCCGATCGTCTTGATCGGCCGTTCCAGCACGACCATCGCCTTGGTCACCTTGGCGCCATCGGCGTTCAGGGCATCGACGATGTCGCGGACCGAGACCGAGCCATAGAGCTGGCCGGCGTTGGAGGCGGCGCGGATCAGGACGACCTGCTTGCCTTCCACGGTCTTCGAATGACCTTCGGCATCGGCGCGGCGGGCCGCGTTGTCTGCCACGATCCGGGCGCGGTTGGCTTCGAAGACCTTGCGGTTGGCTTCGTTGGCGCGCAGCGCCTTCTTGCGCGGCAGCAGGTAGTTGCGGGCGAACCCGTCCTTGACCTTCACCACGTCGC
>DASTGE010000425.1:0-9059 GCA_035719405.1 Burkholderiaceae bacterium | reverse complement strand
TCGCAGAGCCGGGCTCAGGCCGTGGTCGACTATCTGGTCAAGGTGCACGGCGTCCTGCCCGAGCGCTTGGCTGCCGTCGGCAAAGGCTCGACGGAGCTGCTGGACACGGCGCGGCCCGATTCGCCCGAGAACCGTCGGGTGACCATCGTCACCAATCGCTGAGAGCCTGATCACAACAGCACAACAGCCTCGTTTTCGCATCATCAATGCGAATGAAAAAGGCTGCAGGCTGGCTGCAGACTTTGACAGTTGTCCCGCCCGCCCCCTGCCGGGAAGATTCGCCCTGTCGATTACAGCAAATGAAGGGGGCGAATTGGTCAACGTGATTTGCAGCCGCGCAAGTGCTCTTCCGGCAAATTTGTATAAGTCGCTTTCAGCCTTCCGGCGAAAGGTGTTCATTGAGCGGCTGGGATGGAACCTGAAGTGCGAACCGGAATGCGAGCAGGATCAATTCGACCGCGACGATACCGTTCATCTGGTGGGGTTGGGAGAATCGGGTGACGTCATCGGGTGCGGCCGCCTTCTTCCCACCACGAAGTCCTACCTGCTTCAGGAGGTCTTCCCGCATCTGCTCAACGGCACGCAGCCTCCATGCAGCGAGAAGGTATGGGAGCTGTCGCGCTTTGCGGCGATCCGGGATCGACGGCAAGCGGGTACCATCGTCCATGACCATCTGGCTGAGATCTTGTTGCTGCGTGCGCTTCAATACTGCCGGCGTCACGGAGCGACCCAGTTGCTGGCTGTCTCCACGCTCGCCGTGGAGCGCCTCATGCTGAAAGCGGGTGTCGACGTCCAGCGCCTCGGGCCTCCGCATATCGTCGATGGCCAGCCTGTGCTTGCGTTCGTGATTCAAGTCAACGAACGCTCGATCGAGTCCCTGTCTGCATTCGAGAATGCCGAGCAATCTGTCTCCGGTCCAAAATTCACGACGGTTCCCCTGCGGAACCTGCCCGGTTTCAAGACCGAGGCGCAACACCCGGTTCTGTGAGGCCAATCCCCGCGTCATGAAAAGGCCGGTGCTTGAAACCGCCCCAAAAGGACCTGAGGCAAGGAGGTCTTGATGAACGGTCCAGAAAATTCGTGGGAGTCTTCGGTGTGCATCAAGGTGCGCATCGCAGAATGTGCGTCGTTGCGGCCTGAACACCTGTTTTCAGAGATTGACGAAGAGCCTTTGTCGGATCCGGAGCTGAACAATGACTTCCTGAACGGCACAACCGAGTGGGTCGCCGCCTGGCAGGGGCGCCAGCTGTCGTTCGGACTCGATTGGCGCCTGCAAAGGTCAAAGCGCATGATGCTCGGTTGCTGGGACACCTTGCGCACCAACCTGATCATCGTCGACGCGGACGATGTCGATCAGGGAAAAGAGTGCTTGCGCTCCTGTGTCGAACGCATATTGAACAACGTGCAATGGGAAGAGACCGTGATGGCCCATCTGCATCGCGACCTGCTGCACTGAAAAGACTCTCAAGGTATCAGGTCGTCATCGGTCTGGCCGGCCATGAATCGCTTGATGTACTCGAATGCGTCGCGCAGATCGACCGGCTCGACGGCATCGTGCGGCAGCGACGCACTCCCCGTCGTGAGCTTTCCGGCCCGCCAGCTTTTCGCGGTGCTCGAGATCGAAGGCAGCGCCCCCACATACGTCGCGAAAAAGCGGGCCATTTCGCCGTCGGGCACGCAGGCCGATTGAACCATGGGCACGAACGTGTTCAGGTTAACGAAGTTGACGATGAGTTTTCCACTTTCCCCGTAGATCAAATCGAGTGCCGCCGCCCGACGCAAGAGTTGTTGCCGTTGCGCGTCGGAAAGCTGCGGATCTGCGCACCGTTCGAGAATCCGGTCCATTGTGTACTGAATCATCGGCGTCTCTTGCCGGATCCGTTCGGCCAGGCGGAAATGATCCACGACCGACATCGTATCGAGCGCCTCGTTCCCCGCCACGCGACCCGTAATCCGCGCCAGAAAGGTTGACGTCCTCTGGATTTCGCGCTCAAAGGTCCGATACGCTGCGGACCTGATCACAACGCCTTGTGGACCCTCCTTTGCAGGAATGAAGGTCCCGGTGTCGACGGTCCGAAGCATGCTCTCGGCCATCTTCCTGCCGGCGACATGGCCTGGTATCAAGGCGAATGCGGAGTTCTCTCCGCTCCTGGAAAAAAAGCCGAGCGCCTTGAGGCTCTTGCCTATCGCGAACGTAAGGTCTGCCTTGTCCCACCGGTCCGCCATCGAAAGCTTCGCGAGGGTGGATCGGTTCAGATCCTCCAGCACGTCCTTGTCCACATGCACATTCAGCTGGCTCGCGGGGGCGGCACCATCCGACCGCTCACGCTTGCGAGCGTACAGAAGCAGGTACACCAGGCGGGCAAGATCGCTTCGAAAGCCGACGTTGGCATTTGCCGGATGGTTCATCAACCGCTTCAATGCCTCGCGAAGCGACGGGGCACTCTCACGATCGACGAGACCTTCCAATTCGTCCGCATGGTGAATCGCGACGCTCTTACTTTCAATGACGGTTTGCGACAGCTCCACGTCGCCTGCGCGACGAGACGTCAGTGGATAGTGGAACGAAAGGTTGTTCGCACGATCCGTCCAAAGGTGCAATCCCACGTTCTCCTTTGGAGCAATGGCACCGGCCCGAAGCTCGAGGAACGCCTCGACCAGCGCGTCGCGAAAGGCGGCGTTCGAGGAAGGCGTCAGACGCCTCCAGCGAGGGGAGAACCACATCGCGTGCAAGTCGAGCGCAGCTCTTTGTGGCCGCTGCGCATGGGCAATTCGAGAGCTTGCAGCACGGCTTTCAGGCCGGCAAATCTGCGGCCGGGCCGGCTTGGCGATTCGCTTTTCGGGCTTCAGTCGATCGGAGGTATACGACGAGCCGGCTGATTGCCCACCCACAGGGGATTGCGTCCCTGAACGAGATCTGATTCGGGTCACGATGACCTTTGCTTAAAAAATTGTCACTTGATCAATCATCGTAGCCCCTACGGTACACGATACAGAACAACGAGCGAACCGACCTATTGTGAAGCGAAGGTGGCTCGCCTCACGGCAGGTCAAGACACCGTTTCGGGGATCACCAGAGCAGGCCGCTCATCGCTGCGCGAACGGCCGCGTTGATCTTGTTGCTTGCCTGCAGCTTGGCGACGGCCTGATTGATGTGGAAGTTCACGGTGCGCTCTGAAATTCCTATGATTTCGGCCACTTCTCCCGCCGTCTTTCCATCTGCCGTCCAACGCAGGACATCGACTTCCCGCTCCGACAACTTCGGATTCGCCGGCACAGTGTCTGCATTGAGAAGAAATCGTTTCATCCCGACATGACTCATGTCGGCGAGTTGCCGCATGTGCCATTCCTTGCCCGCCAGTTCCTCGCCGGTGATCGCGGGCTCCGGCCGGGCGAGGACCAGCATGCTGAAGGCGCCTTCCGCATCACGTCGAGAGATTGCCCAGCCATGGCAAATACCGTGCTGCCGGGCCTCTTGCCACAGCTGCGGCGTCTTCGCGAAGAACTCGTCCGACCAGACGACCGGCTCCGAGGAGCGCATGCCGTGTGCCACCGTCGGATCGATGTCCATGTATTTCTGTTCGTTGTATCTGGATTGCCAGTCCGGCGGGTAATTGCTGACGTAGATGGTGCGCGGCCGGGTGATGGGAATGGGTACCCGGACGCCATGTGTGCAGAATTGAAAGCCGAGATCCTGGGCAATCAGGGCGATGGACAGAAACACCTCCTCTGCCGTCGAGCCTGTCAAAAGCGGGCCTTGCGTTGACATCTTCCTCGCGTTCCTTCTCCCCATGCGGGGCGCAAGGAGCATACAGCCCAGGCCGGGTCCGTGAACCCGTAGTCTTGTCCAACAAGGTGTAAGCCTGGAGCCGAGGCCGAGTTTCAGTCGGCCCTACAGGAAAAAAGGTCACGACATCAGGCGATCCCCGTGCGCCTACTCCACCAGCGGCATGATCCTCTTCATGAACTCGTCGAACAGCGGGACGGTGAAGGCCGTGTCGCCGTGACTCGGGCTCCAGATCATGCGCTTGGCGATGAGCGAGTTGCGGGTGGGCGCTAGCGACGTCACGGTGCGCTCGAGCACGTCCGCGATTGCGCCGGAGCGGTGCGGCCCGGGTCCGAGTTCGGCCATTGCTCGCAGATAGCGCTTCTCGGATGGCGTCAGACGATCGAAGCGCACCCTGAAAAAGCTCTCGTCGAGCGAAGCAATCGTCTCGTGCGTGGCCGCCCGCACGTCCGCAACCGTGATAGGCGAGCGCGATGCCACGTCCCAGCTGTGCTTGCCCCACTCCTGCAAAAAGTACGGGTAGCCTTTCGTCGCCCTCAGGATGCCCTCAGGATGCAGTCGACCGCATCCGGTTGGATCTCGGCGCCTTCGTCGCGGATCGGCTTGGCAATCGCGCGTGTGGCGGCGTCGCGTCCCAGAGATCCGACCTCGGGGAACGCAAACAATCGCTCCGCATATGACAGTTACCCGTTGTGCTGGTCGGTGCTGGCCTGCCCCAACTGCGCGGCCGCATGGGTCGTGCCAAGGTGCTGCGCGCAGGCATGCATCGCGGTAATGAGCGCCGCCAGTTGGGGTTCCTCCACGTATTGCAGTTCGTCGATGAAGATGCCCAGGACCGTCTCGCCCGCCTGGGCCGCCTGCCCGGCCCCGATCAGGAGCGCCTGCAGGTCGTGTTCAAGGTCACCGTTGTCGGCCAACAAATAATAAGATTGCATAACCTTTCAATGAAAACCGCCGGGCCTCGCTGGAACATACGGCGGCGCGCCCCACCCGTTTTGGTCATCAGCGGGAAGGCGCCAAGCGCGTCAGCCCGCCCGAGTGCGCGCGGCCTCAGACCTCCGCGGGAAGGTGCCCGATCTCGTGCGTGACGCGGGCGAACTGATCGACCTTTGCGCGCGCTGCGCCGCTCTCGATCGCGGCCAGTGCACGCCGCACGCCATCACGCAGCGACGCGGCTACCCCGGCGACATACAGTGCCGCGCCGGCGTTGAGGGCGACCACATCGCGTGGCGCCGGGGCCCGCCCTGACAACGCATCCCGGAGCATCGCGGCCGAGTCGTCGAGCGAATCCACGGCCAACGCCCGCAGGTCCGCGCGCGGCACGCCAAGGTCCTCGGGCGTGATGTCGAACTCGCGAATCACACCGTCGACCAGTTCGGCCACATGTGTTGTCGCACCGATGGAGATTTCGTCAAGACCATCCTCGCTGTGGACGACGAGGACGTGGCGCGAGCCTGTCATGCGCAGCACCTCGGCGACTTCGCGCACCAGCGAACGCCGGAACACGCCGACAAGCTGGCGGCGCACGCCGGCAGGGTTGGCAAGCGGGCCGGTGATGTTGAAGAGCGTGCGAACACCCAGCTCGCGGCGCATCGCCCCGAGCCGCTGCATGGCCGGGTGATGTCGCGGCGTGAACATGAAACCCATCCCGACCTTCCGGACGCACTGCGCGACCTCCCCGGGCTCGAGGTCGATGTGGGCGCCCAATGCCTCGATCACGTCCGCGCTCCCGCAGTGGGATGACACGCTCCGGTTCCCATGCTTGGCGACCTGCGCACCCGCGGCGCAGGCCACGAAAGCGGCCGCGGTCGACACATTGAATGTCCGCCCGCCATCTCCGCCCGTGCCACACAGGTCGACAAGGTCGCAGCCGCCGGGAACCACGACCGGCACGAGGGCCTCCCGTACGGCGCGAGTCGCGGCAAGAATCTCTTGCGTCCCCTCCCCGGCGGTGCCGATGGCGCCGAGCAACGCGGCGGCGAGATGCGTCGACACGTCGCCGCTGAGGATCTCGCGCATAACCCTCGTCAGCGACGCAGTGTCCACCGGCTCGCGGCGCATGAAACAAGCCAGGGCCTCGCGCGGCGTCATGCACCCACCTCCGTCAGCGCCGGCGCGAGCGCGGCACGCGCCCGCGCGCAGAACGACGCGATGCGCGACGGGTCCTTGTGACCTGCCACGGCCTCGACACCGGAAGACACGTCCACCGCAGCGGCGCCGGTGGCACGGATCACGTGCTCGACGTTGTCGGGCGAAAGGCCGCCTGCGACCATCGCGCCGCGGGCGTCGACGCCACCGTCGGCCTCCCAGTCGAACGCTGCACCGCTGCCCGCCCCCGGATCCAGAAGCAGCCAGACGCGCGGTGGCCATGACTGCGGTCGCGCGACGCGAGGCGGCAGCCGCTTGATCAACGGAAGGCCGATGTCCAGGAATGCATGGCAGTCCTCGCCCCCATGCAGTTGCAGTCGATCAAGGCGCAGCGCCGATGCGTACTGCTCGACCTCGTGCCGCGTCTGGTCCATGAAGACGCCGACCACTTCCGCCCGGCCCCCGATCGCCTCGCGCACCGCGCGAGCCTGGGCGATGTCGAGGCGCCGGCGGGACCCCGGTGCGAAGACCAGGCCGACGAGATCAACACCCGCCTCGATGCAGGCGCGGGCCTCTTCCGCCGAGCGCAAGCCGCACACCTTCACCCGACCCGCGATGTCTGCCGGCGCGATCATGCGGCGACCCCAGCGAAGTCGGAGAGAAAATCGCGCGCCTCGGCCACGGGATCGGAAGCCGCGCCCAGGCGGCGGCTCAACGCGCTGCCGACGATCACGCCATCGACATGAGGCGCCACCGCGTGCGCATGCGCGGGTGTCGCGATGCCGAAGCCGAGCGCAAGCGGCAGCGCGGTGTGGCGCCGCACCCGAGCGACGAACGCCTCGACATCGGGCGCAGCGCTGCGCTCGCCGGTCACACCCAGCACCGAGACGAGATACAGGAAGCCGCGAGCCACGGCGGCAATCTCGCGGATGCGGTCATCATCGAGGTTCGGCGTGACCATCTGGATCGCGTACAGCCCCTGCCGCGCCAGCGCGTCGCGCAGTTCGCCGCCCTCCTCCACCGGCATGTCGGGCACGATCACGCCCGAGATGCCGGCATCTCGGGCATCGAGGGCGAATGCATCGAAGCCGCGGCTCATCAGGACGTTCGTGTAAGTCATCAGCACGAGCGCCGGCGGCCGCTGCGACGGGTCGAGCGACTTCAGCTGGCGCAACGCAAGGTCGAGCGACATTCCGTTGTCGAGCGCGCGCTGCGAGCTGGCCTGGATGACGGGGCCATCGGCGATGGGGTCGGTGAACGGCACGCCGATCTCGACGATGTCGGCACCGGCCTGCGCAAGCGCCGGAATGATCCCGAGCGCGTCGTCGCGCGCCGGGTAGCCCATGGTCACATAAGGCATCAGTGCCACACGCCCGGCAGCGCGGGTGGCTTGGAAGCAGCGGTCAATGGCATTCATGCGTGGCTCCTGGCGTCGGGGCTCATGGTGACGAGGTCGGCAATGGCAGACAGGTCCTTGTCGCCGCGTCCGCTGAGGTTGATGACCATTCGCGAGCCGCGCGGCAGCGAGGCGGCCACCTTTGCGGCGCCTGCCAGCGCATGGGCGCTTTCGAGCGCGGGGATGATTCCTTCCGTGCGCGACAGCAGTTCCAGCGCGCGCAGGGCTTCGTCGTCGGTCGCGTGCAGATAGGAGACCCGACCCTCGTCGCGCAGCCGCGCGTGCTCCGGGCCGAGCATGGCGTAATCGAGTCCGGGGGCGATGCTGTGCGTTTCGAGCACCTGCCCGTCGGCGTCCTGCATGAGGTACGAGCGCGTGCCCTGCAGCACGCCGACTCGACTGTCGCCGCCGGGCGCCACGCGGATGGAGTGCTGCCCCGAGGCCGGCCCTTGCCCTCCGGCCTCGATGCCGAACATACGAACGTCGCGGTCGCCCAGGAAGGGATGAAACAGGCCGATGGCATTGGACCCGCCGCCGACGCACGCAACCATCGCGTCGGGCAGGGCACCACCCTCGGCCTGCTGGAACTGTTCGCGCACCTCGCGACCGATGACGCTCTGGAAGTCGCGCACGAGCGTCGGATACGGATGCGGCCCGAGTGCCGAGCCGAGCAGGTAGTAGCTGTCCTCGACGTGGGTGACCCAGTCGCGCAGCGCGTCGTTGATGGCGTCCTTCAGTGTGCGGCTTCCGATGGAGACGCCGATGACCTGCGCGCCCATGAGCCGCATGCGCAGCACGTTCAGCGCCTGGCGCTCCATGTCGCGCTCGCCCATGTAGATGGTGCAGTCCAGGCGCAAGAGCGCGCATGCCGCGGCGGTGGCAACGCCATGCTGGCCCGCGCCCGTTTCGGCCACCACACGGCGCTTGCCCATCATGGACGCGAGCAGCGCCTGTCCCAGCGCGTTGTTGATCTTGTGCGCGCCGGTGTGCGCCAGATCCTCGCGCTTCAGGTAGGTCTTCACGCCGATGGCGCGCGAGAAGTTTTCGGCGAGCGTCAGCGGGGTCTCGCGTCCGACCCAGGTGCGCAGCAGATGCGACAGCCGATCCTGGAAGGCAGGCGTCGGGACGATGCGCCGACGGGCTTCATCCAACGCACGCACCGCGGGGACCAGCGTCTCGGGGATGAAGCAGCCGCCATAGGGGCCGAACCATCCCGGGCGGTCGTCGGCCGCCGCCCTGGCGTTGCCCGGTGCAGGGTCGGGTCCGTCTTCCGGCGCGTCGTGCAGTCCGAGCGCTGCAAGCCGTCGACAGGCCTGCACCAGCCCATCGCGGGCATGGGATGCATCGACACCCGCCGCGATGCAGCTCAACACGATCACGCTCTGCGTGGACGCGCGTATCGCCTGATCCACGCCGTCGCGAATTGCGAACAGCGAGAGCACGCGCTCGTCGTCGCGCAACACGAGCCGCCCCGGCGGAATCGACTCGATGCCGTCGCCACCCAGCGGCTCGAAGGCGTCGCCGGCAACGCTCGCATCGAGGCGCATTCGCCCGCGGACCGCCGTGGCGTCGAAGACTCCAAGCGACGACATCGTCTCGACGGCCGCATGGTTGACCCAGTCCACGATGGGATGAATGGTCGGCACGTCGGGCCGCGTCAGGGCGCGCCACAGAAAGCCCGCGAAGGACGGCGGCTGCCGCGACGGCGAGATCCCGATCTGCTCGAACAGACGGCAGAACGGCACCACCTGCGGATGCGACAGCAGCTCGCTCTTGGTCCAGCCGTTC
>DASTGE010000424.1:0-2435 GCA_035719405.1 Burkholderiaceae bacterium | reverse complement strand
GAGGGACCCATCCCGGGGATGCCAGCCAGCGTTGGGCGGTGCCGATTGCCGTGTCGTCAGGCTTGAGCATGATGCTCGCGCTCGCCGACTGAGTGCCACTCTGCCGGGGCGGCGGCACGATGACCGCGGGCTGTACCCGGGCCGGAGTGCAGGGCAGGCGTGCTAACGTGTCGCCTCGGACATCAGGCGGCACGGGATGACACCTTCGCGCGACTCTTTCTGGCAGCGCGCCTGGCGCATCGCCCGCTCGCGCCTGTTCGGCTCAGAGGCGCCCCCATGGGATATGTCGGCCAGTACAGGCGGTGAGAAGGACGGGCCAGGCACCTTGCCGACCTCCGGGCAGATGTTCGCGGGCTATCGGATTGAGCGGCAGCTTGCCCGCGGTGCGATGGGGGCACTCTATCTTGCACTCGACCCACGCACCGGCACGCCCGTGGCCATCAAGACGCTCTCCCTCACAAGGGAGTTCGAGGGTAGCGACCTCGACGAGGCTCGCCAGCGCTTCCTTCGCGAGGCCCAGGCCGCCGCACGGCTCAGACATCCCGACATCGTCGCAGTACTTGGTTCGGGCGAGGAAGATGGGCTCGCCTTTCTCGTGATGGAGCTGCTGAGTGGCTGCGACCTTTCCCGCTATGCCCGCCCGGCGCGCCTGCTGCCGGAGCCCATCGTGCTGAGGATCGGCGCCCGTGTCGCAGCCGCCCTGGCTTACGCGCATCGCGTCGGCGTCATCCACCGCGACATCAAGCCCGCCAATGTCATGCTCGATCTGAGCAACGAGCAGGTGAAGGTCACGGACTTCGGCATCGCGCGCCTGGCCGACGGTGGCCGCACGCGCAGCGGACTTGTGCTGGGGACACCCTCCTTCATGTCGCCTGAGCAACTCGCAGGCGTGAGGGTGGACGGGCGCAGTGACCTGTACTCCCTGGGCGTCATGCTCTTCCAACTGCTCACCGGGCAGTTGCCTTACCGCGCCGCATCCCTTGGCGATCTGCTGCAGCAGATCGCCGGGTCTCCGCCCATTGATTTGCATGAATTGCGTCCTGACCTGCCTGCCGAACTCGGCGAGGTGCTGGCGCTGGCATTGCAGAAACGGCCCGAGTTGCGCTATGCCGACGGAGAGCAACTGGCCAGTGACCTGCGGCGCCTCGAGGGCGCTTGGCGGGGGCGTGCAGTCGTCGACACGCTCGCCGATTCCGTTGTCACGACGCCTCTGCAGCTCGACAGCACCCCAGCAGATCCGCGGCACAATGAACTGCGTCACTAAAGTTGCCGTCCCGTGCCTTCCAACCCCTCAATGAGCTTCGAGTATTTCAGTGCCATCGACACGGGGCGCGCGCGCAGCAACAACGAGGATTCGGTTGCTCTCGAGGAACTCGCTGGTTTGGCTGTGCTGGCCGATGGCATGGGCGGCTATAACGCGGGCGAGGTCGCCAGCGGAATGCTCACTTCATTCATCAAGGTCGAGCTCGGCCGCTGGCTCCTGGAAGCCGGCAGCAGCGCCAGTGACAGCGACGTGCGACGCGCCATGGACATCTGCGTCGACAACGCCAATCGCGCGATCTTCAATGCTGCGAACGCCAACCCGCAATACGCGGGCATGGGCACCACGCTCGTGCTCTCCGTCTTCCGGGACTCCCGGCTGCTCATCGGTCATGTGGGCGACTCGCGCGCCTACCGCTGGCGCAACGGGCGCCTGACGCAGGTGACGCGCGATCACTCCCTTCTGCAGGAGCAGATCGACGCCGGCCTCATCACCCCCGAGCAGGCGGCGTTTTCAGCCAACAAGAACCTCGTGACGCGGGCGGTGGGGGTCGAAGACACGGTGCTGCTGGAGACGCGCAGTCATGACGTGCAGGCCGGCGACGTGTACCTGATGTGCTCGGACGGCCTGTCCGACATGCTGGACGATACGAGCATCGCCCAAGTGTTGCAGATGCACGAGTCGATCAAGGCTGCAGGGCCTGCCTTGATCGACGCAGCCAATGGCGCGGGGGGAAAGGATAATATTGCGGTCATTCTGGTGCGCGCACAAGGCGGGCCGCCTGTAGGGGGCCGGTCCTGGTGGCCGTTCCGCCGCTGAGGGATTCAGCCGCTTCTTCGTGTAAGGTCCCTCGGATGGGGTTTTGCCCGCGGCTGCTGGGCACGTACCTGATCAAGAGGCGTCAGACTTCGAAAGGTCAACAATGGGCAAACTGGTCGTTTCGCTCGACGGTGTGGTCATCAAGGAGGTCCAGCTTACAAAGGACAAGACCACGCTCGGCCGCCGCCCTTACAACGACATCGTGATCGACAACCTCGCCGTCAGCGGCGAGCACGCGGTGCTGCAGATGGTGGGCAATGAGGTCTTCATCGAAGACCTGAATAGCACGAACGGCACTTATATCAACGGCAAGGCGATCAAGAAACAGCTGCTTGCACACGACGACACCGTCGAG